>CALGTJ010000713.1 GCA_937901435.1 uncultured Rhodobacter sp.
AATGAGCACGACCTCGCAACCTTGGGCGCCTACCATTTGCGCCACAGTGTCTGCGGATGCGTGATCGTTGCGGTAGTTTATAATGTCAGTATCATAGCTCTCGGCAGCGGCCGCCTGCGCAGTTGCGGCGCCAGTGCCGGCGCTTGCGCCAGTTACAAGTAAGGTTTTTCTCCTCACCGACCCCTTTGGCTGCTTACCCCAGAATGCGCGCGACCATTTCAGTTGTATCGCGGCTGAGCCCTTTTGTCGCAAAAATCCGCCGGAGTTCCGTTTCGATCAGCCCCTTTCGGTGGCTGTCATACCGGCGCCACGTCTCAAAGGCGCTGCACATCCGCGCGGTGGTTTGGGGGTTCAGCGGATCCAGTTTGATTAGCCAGTCTGCCAACAGGGTATATCCTTTGCCCGAGGCGTGGTGAAATCCGGCGGTTTTGCCGGCCAAAGCCCCAAGCGTGGCACGAAATCGGTTGGGATTTTTCATGTCAAAATCGGTATGCAGCGTCAGCGTCTGGGTAATATCTGCGGCCTTGTCTGGTGGTGCTGCGCTCACCTGTATTGCGAACCACTTATCAATTACTAGGCGGTCATTCTGCCATTCATTATAAAAAGCATCTACGGCATCTGCGCCCTTTTCAGCCGCGAGCAAACAGGCGAAGGCGGCCAGTTTTTGGGTCATGTTGGTCGCGTTATCAAATTGCAACTGAGCCGCAGCGCCACCGTCGATCCGGGTGATCAATGCCAACACCTTGTTGCTCAAAGATCTGGCAGCCGACTGGGCGCTGTTAGGCGCATAGGCTTCCTGCACCTGATATTGGGCATACAAGCGTGGCAACAGATCCTGCAGGTGCTGGGCAAGGCCAAGCGCCAGCGTTTCCCTAGCCTGCCAGATTGCATGGGGATCAGGGATATGGCCTTGGCTGTGCAAAGTGGTGGCGATATCATCTTCGCTGGGCAAAGACAGCGTCAATGCCCGAAAACTGGGATCCAGCGCATCGTCCCGCGCCACCGCCAAAAGTGCATCCAACAGGGCTGTTTCCGGTGGACTGTCATCAATGACCATTTTCACCAGCACGTTCCTGCCCAGCGCCTCACCCGCAGCCCATTTGTTGAACGGATCCGTGTCGTGGGCCAGTAAAAAAGCGAGGCGATCATTGCTAATTTCCTGTTCCAGAATAACTGGGGCGGAAAAATCTCGTAAAATGGACGGAGTTGGACGACTGTTCAGCCCGTCAAACGAAAAACTCATTTCGCTTTGATTCAATTCCAGAACAGTCGTTGCCTGTACTTCCTTTCCGCTTGAATCCAACAGGCCGACGGCGATGGGAATAACCCTTGGGTCTTTTTTCGATTGGCCCGGTGTCTCTGGGGTATGCTGTTTGAAATGGAGCATATACTGGCCATTTTCAAAGCTATCGCGGACTGTCAGGCGCGGCGTGCCAGCTTGTTCGTACCATATTTTGAACTGGGTTAAATCGCGGCCGGTGCTGTCTTCGAAGACGGCCAACCAATCTTCGATGGTCGCAGCGTCCCCGTCATGGCGTTCAAAATATAACGCGACCGCCTTCGCATAGGACGTGTCGCCTATCAGCGTTTTAAGCATCCGGATCAGTTCCGCGCCTTTTTCATAGACAGTGGTCGTATAAAAATTATTGATCTCGACAAAGCTGTCTGGGCGCACCGGATGCGCCAGTGGGCCATTGTCTTCTCTAAACTGGCGACCACGCAGGTTAATGACGTCATTGATCCTTTTTACCGAAGCGCTGCGTCGGTCAGCGGTGAACTGGCTGTCGCGAAACACAGTCAGCCCCTCCTTGAGACACAGCTGGAACCAGTCGCGACACGTGATGCGATTTCCAGTCCAGTTGTGGAAATACTCATGTGCGATAATTGCTTCGATACGTTCAAAATTGCTATCGGTCGAAGTCTCAGGACTGGCGAGTACGCAAGACGAGTTGAAAATATTGAGCCCTTTGTTTTCCATCGCGCCCATATTGAAATCATCAACCGCGACAATGTTAAAAATATCAAGGTCGTACTCGCGGTGATATTCTACTTCATCCCAGCGCATCGATGCCTTCAAAGCCTCCATGCCAAAGCTGCATTTGTCCTCATCTCCGGGACGGACCCAGATGTTTAAATCAACATCTTTGCCCGATTGTGTGGTAAATTGATCGGCGTGATTAACAAGATTGCCTGCGACAAGAGCAAAGAGATATGCGGGTTTTGGCCAAGGATCGTGCCATTCGACCCAGCATTCGCCCTGTGCACTTGGATTGCCATTGGACAAAAGGACCGGCAGCTTGCTTTCAATCCGTACGGTAAAGCAAGCCATAACATCGGGGCGGTCTGGATAAAAGGTAATCTTGCGAAAGCCCTCGGCTTCGCACTGGGTGCAATACATGCCGCCCGACATGTAAAGGCCTTCAAGTGCGGTATTGGTTTCGGGGCTGATTTCTACCTCGGCTTCCCAAATGAAC
>CALGTJ010000714.1 GCA_937901435.1 uncultured Rhodobacter sp.
TGATATTGGCTTTGATGATCTGCGGCGACGTGATCGGGCGGATCCTGTTCAATTTCCCCATACCCGGTACCAAGGAAATCATCCAGAATTCTGTGGTCGCGGTGACCTTCCTGCAAATCCCGCTGGCGATCTATTCCGGGTCCATGCTGCGCACCTCTATCTTTGCCGACGCGGTGCCGCCGATGTTCCGCAAGATCCTGCGGACGTTGGCCTCGTTGCTGGGCTTTGCCCTGTTTCTGGGACTGTTATGGAGCACGTGGCCCTCGTTCTGGGACGCCTACCGGATCGGCGAATACGAGGGCGAAGGCGCGTTGCGCGTGCCCACGTGGCCGGTGCGCGGCACCGTTCTGGTGATGTCGGTCTTTGGCGCCTTCGCCTATCTCACGATGATCTTTTACGACTGGACGGGCCAGTTGGAAGATGAATATTCCGCGCCGGGTGCCATGCCCGAAGACAGCGCAGGTTAAGGAGAAGAACGATGGGAGGAGATATCGTTCTCTGGATGTTGGCCTTGCTGGTCGTGCTGATCCTGATGGGGGTGCATATCGGTGTGTCGCTGGCGGTCTGTTCGGCGCTTGGAGTCTTTCTGATCCTTGGCAGCACAGAGGCCGCACTCGCGATCCTTGGCAACACGGCCTACGAGGCGGTGCGAAAGGATGTGTTCGCGGTGATCCCGTTGTTTGTCCTGATGGGGGATTTCATATCAAGGTCGGGCGCGGCAGCCGACCTATACCGCATCTGCGACCGCTCTCTGAAACGCTTGCCCGGACGGCTGGCGATTGCGACGATCACAGGCAACACGGTGTTTGCGGCCGTCACAGGCGTGTCGATTGCCTCTGCGGCGGCGTTCTCGCGCATCGCTTATCCCGAAATGCGCAAAGTCGGCTATAAACAGACCTTTGCGCTGGGGGCTGTGGCCGGCTCTGCCTGTCTGGGGATGCTGATCCCGCCCTCTGTTTTGCTGATTGTCTGGGCGATCCTCACCGAAATGAGCGTCGGCGCGCTGTTCATAGCCGGGATCATTCCGGGCCTTTTGCTGGCTGCGCTGTTCGTGGCCTATGTGATCATCGCGGCCATGCGAAACCCTGAAATCGCGCCACCGTTCACAGAGGATCTGGTCAAGGCGACCCCGGCAGAGGTGAAATCCGAACTGATAGGCGGGCTTGGTATTCTGTCGCTGATCATTCTTGTCATCGGCGGGATCTGGACCGGGTTCTTTACCCCGACCGAGGCTGCAGGCTTTGGCGCGATCGGCGCGCTGCTGATCGGTGTGGTCAAGGGGATGCGCACCAAGGATATCGTCGCCTCGATCATTCAGGCCGGACGCACAACCGCGCCGATCATGTTCCTGCTGATCACCGCGCAGATGTATTCGCGCCTTTTGGCCATCGGTGGTGCCGTGAACTTTATCCAAGGCATGTTCCTTGGCGCAGGTCTTGACCCTTGGCAGATCATCATGCTCATGGTGGTGGTCTGGATCGTGCTGGGGATGCTGATCGACAGTGTTTCGATTATCTTGCTGACCGTGCCGATCTTTGCCCCGATCGCCATGGTCCTTGGCATCGACCCGATTGCGTTTGCTATCTTTGGCATTCTGGTGATCGAGGCCGGGCTGCTGACGCCGCCCTTTGGTCTGCTGGTCTACACGGTCAAAGGCTCTGTCCCCGATCCGACTGCCACGCTTGGCATAATCTTCAAAGGGTCGACACCCTATTTCATTCTGATCCTCGTGGCGGCCTTCATCGTGCTATTTATCCCGTCTCTGGCCACCTGGTTGCCCGATGCGGTCCTATGATATCGCAAAACATGATGGCAGGGTGAAAACTTTATGATTTTCCGTAATGGGGCGCGCGCGCTATCTGTTACCAAGATCAAAACCGGAGATGACAATGGAACTTGGCTTTTTCACGATGCCCATTCACCCGCTGGACAAGGACTGGCGGCAATCCCTTGCCGAAGACCGTGCGGCGTTTTTGCTCGCTGACGAGTTGGGCTTCAAAGAGGCCTATGTGGGAGAGCATGTCACCGACAAGGCAGAGCAGATCACAAGCTGCACCATGTTTCTGGCCTCGCTGGCATCTGAGGTGAAACAGATGCGGCTGGGCACGGGCACGGTCAATATGCCCAACGCGCACCCCGCCGCCGTTGCCGCGCAGGTCGCGATGCTGGATCACATGCTGGACGGGCGGTTCAACTTTGGCATTTCGCCCGGTGGTCTTGCCACCGACGCCGAGGTCTTTGGTAATCTGGATGCGGACCGGGCAGAGATGTTCCTTGAATGCATCAACACGGTCCTCAAGATCTGGGAGAGCGAGCCACCCTATAACATCAAGGGCAAATACTGGAACGTCTCGACAGAGCAGGCCGGAATGACCGAGATCGGGCAAGGCATCATGCCCAAGCCCTTTCAGCGCCCGCACCCCCCCATCGTTGTCACCGCCGTTGCGCCGTTTTCCAAGGGCGTGACAGAGGCCGCTGCACGCGGTTGGGATCCGATCAGCGCGAACTTTCTGATGCCGCAATGGGTCGCCTCGCATTGGCCGAAGTACGTCGAGGGCTGTGAACGTGTGGGTCGCAAGGCGGACCCTGCCAACTGGCGCGTGGCCAAGTCGGTCTTTGTGGCCGATGACATGGACACCGCGCGCGCCTATGCCACCGATCCCAACAGCCCATATCGGTTTTATTACTCGCAACTGCTGACCAAGATGCGCAAGCACAACCGGGTGAACCTGTTCAAGGAATACCGCGATCAGCCCGACGACGAGGTCACGCTGGATCGCGTCTGCGAAAAGCTGATCATCTGGGGCACGCCAGACAAGGTCGCCGATGATCTGCTGGCCTTCCGCGAAGAGGTGGGCGATTTCGGCACGCTTCTGTTGGCGGGCAAGGATTGGGCCGATGTGGAATTGTCCCGCCGCTCGATGGTGCTGCTGGCGGAAAAGGTAAAGCCCATGGTGAACTCTGCCATCGCGACTTCGTCCGAGGCGGCGGAATGACGTTGGTCGATTTGGGCGGACTGCGCCTGAATACCGCTGTGGATGGCCCAGAGGGCGCACCTTGGATCATCCTGTCGAACTCATTGGGGGCCAGTCTGTGGATGTGGTCCCCACAAATCGCTTTCTTGACCCAAAAATACCGTGTGTTGCGCTATGACACGCGCGGACATGGCGGAAGTGATACGCCTGAAGGCCTTTATACGATGGCCGGTCTGGTCGGGGATGTGATTGGCCTCATGGATCATTTTGGCATCGAAAAGGCCAGCTTTATGGGCCTGTCCATGGGCGCAATGACTGGAATGGGTCTGGCTTTGACCTCTCCTGAACGATTCGACCGGATGGTGCTGGCCGATGGGCGCGCCGATGCGCCAGAGCCGTTTCGCGCCATGTGGGATGACCGGATCGGCAAGGTGGCGGATGGTGGGCTAGAGGCAATCGTCGACGGGACGCTGGCAACATGGTTCACCGAGGACTGGCGCAACGCCAACGCCGCCACGCTGGAACAGGTCCGGGCGATGATCCTTGACACTCGTCCGGACGGCTACATAGCCTGTTGTCGTGCGCTGCAAGGTCTCGACTACCTGCGCCATTTGGGTGACGTTACGGTGCCGTCGCTTTATGTTGGCGGCGCACAGGATATGGGCGCGGCCCCGGCAGTGATGCAGGCTATGGCCGATGCCACGCCGGGCGGACGTTATGTGGAAATCCCCAACGCCGCCCATGTGGCCAATATCAACGCGCCAGAGGCTTATAACGCGGCGATTGCCGAATTTCTGGAGCTGTAAATGGCGTTATCCGACCGTATTCCCTATCAGGCTATTGTTGATCGCCCCAAACTGACCCTGCCAGACGGTAAGAAAATCGCCGTCTGGGTGATTGTCAATGTCGAGGAATGGCGGATCGAAAACCCCATGCCACGCACGGTGCTGTCCCCGCCCATGGGGCAGCCCTTGTTGCCGGATGTGCCCAACTGGGCGTGGCATGAATACGGGATGCGCGCCGGGTTCTGGCGTCAACACGCCGCGCTGACCAGCCGTGATATTCCGGTGACCATGGCGATCAACGGCAGCGTCTGTACGTCCTATCCTCGGGTCGCCAGCGCCGGGCTCGATGCCGGGTGGGAGTTCATGGGCCACGGCTTTCTGCAAGGTCCGATGCACAAGCTGCCCGACCAGCGCGACGCGATCTGGCGCGCCATGGACGGGATCGAGGCCTTTTGCGGCAAGCGCCCGCGCAGTTGGGAAAGCCCCGGTCTGACCGAAACAGAAACCACGCTGGACCTGTTACGCGAATCCGGCGTCGAATATGTGGCCGATTGGGTGATGGATGACCTGCCGCAAGAGATCGACACACCCCATGGGGTGATAACGTCGATCCCCTATACGGTCGAGGTCAATGACATCACCGTCTATGCGCTGCAACAGCATGATTCTGACGTGTTCCTGACCCGTGGCCAGCGCCAGTTCGACCGTCTGTATCAAGAGGCGCAGGATAACGTACGCGTCATGGCGATCTCTGTGCACCCCTATATCACCGGCGTCCCCCATCGCATCGCCGCGCTTGAAGGTCTGCTGGACTACATTGGCGGGCACGAGGATGTCGCTTGGATGACCGCAAGCGAGATTGGCGACTGGTATCGCGCGCAGATGTCCGGGGTCTGATCTGGCCTAGACGAAGTCGACGAATTTATCGAAAGGCATCTCGCGCAAGCGCTGACCCGTCGCGGCAAAGATCGCGTTTGCCAGGGCTGCGGCGGCAGGGGGCACGGGTGGCTCTCCGATGCCGCGCACCTTGGGGCCGTTTTCCAGCCCGCGCACGAGGATTTCAGGGCATTGATACAGGCGCATCCCAGTGTGGGAGTCAAAGTTGCGCTGCTCTGCCATCCCGTCGGAATAGGTCAGCTCGCAGTTCATCGCATGCCCCAGCGCCCAGACGACCGCGCCCTGTACATGATTTTCGAAATTCACCGGGTCCACGACCTTGCCCACCTCGGCGGCCACATAGACCTTGTCGATACGGATCCCATCCTCGGTCGCGGTGACGTCCACCACTTCGGCCACAGGCACACCAAAGCTTTCTACCAGCGCCACGCCGCGCCCCTCGTTTGGCCCCTGCGCGCGGCCCCAGTCCGACAACTCTGCCACGGCCTCCAGCACCTTGCGGGCTAGGTCGTAATTGCACAGGCGCAGGCGTTCGGCCATCGGATCGGCCCCGGCGGCGTGGATCAACTCGTCGAGAAAACTCTCGATGTAAAACCCCGCCGAAGACGCCCCGACAGAGCGCCAACTGGACACCGGCGCAAGTTCTGGCACCGCATAGGCGCTGACGCGGAAATTGGGCACATCATAGGGCGCATTCCACGCCCCGGCGGGGATCTGTGCGTCGGGACCGGGCAGGGATTGCCCGATGCGGCCCATCTGAGAGCGACTGGCAGAGGTGGACGCGATATGCAGGTCCAGCGCCTCTACCTTTCCGTTTCGTACCACGCCATGACCACGCGCGGCACTGATGTGACGCCCGAAATCCTGCGCGAAATCCTGTTCGCGGCTGAAGGTCAGCTTGACGGGGGTGCCGCGCATCTGGTTGGCGATCTCGGCGGCAAGCTTGACGTTCTCAAACTCTAGCCTGTGCCCGAAACTGCCCCCGGCATATTGGTTGTGCAGGATCACCTGATCGTCGGTATGGCCGGTGATCCTGGCCACCTGAGACTGGACGAAGCGCGGGATTTGGTGCGCGACCCAGACCTCGACTTTCTCTTCTGTGACGCGTACGACGGCGCTAAGCGGCTCTAACGGCTGATGCGCCAGATAGGGTGCGCGGTACTCTGCTTCTATCGCCTCACCTGCGGCCAAAACGGCAGGCACATCGCCATCGTGACGCCATTCCTTGTCCAGCCGATCCGGGCTGAACGACGCCTCGACCCCGGCCCAATGGGCCTCCATCTCTGCCGGATAGCTGGCCTCGCCCCAATCGCAGTCCACGGCATCAACGGCCTGAAACGCGCGCCATGTGTTGTCTGCGATCACCGCCACGCCATTGGTGACAGGCAGAATACGCAACACCCCACGCATGTCCTTGGCGACAGAGCCGTCAAAGCCGTTCATTGGGGCGCGCCGTGGGTTCAGTTTGACGGCCGCGTGGGCCATACCGTCAAGTTTCAGATCAATTCCATAGGGCAGGGTGCCCGTGCTTTTCGCGACAATATCCAGTCTCTGCATGGGCTTGCCGATCAGCCGCCACTCTGACGGGTCACGCAAAGTCACATCCTGCACAGGCTCTATCGTCGCGGCAAGCGCGGCCAGATCCGTATAGGCCAGCCGTGTGCCATCGGGCAGGATCACCGCGCCGTTTTGGGTCTTTAACGCGCTGACAGCGATCCCGCTTTGCTGCGCGGCGGCCCGTTTCAGCGTTTCGCGCGCAATAGCTCCGGCTTGGCGCAGTTTGTCGAAACTGTCCGGGACAGAGCTTGACCCGCCTGTCACCTGCATCCCCAGCAGCTTGATCAGACTGCCCATCGCACCGCGCGCCAGATTGGCGGTCAGGCTGTCATCGGTGGTCAGAAACGGTGCGCCGTCCTGGGCAATTGCAGTGTTGAAATAGGCGGCAGAAGGCGCGCCAAACTCGGTATCGAACTGACCGAATTCCAGATCCATTTCCTCGGCAATCAGCGCGGCCTGCATCGATGCCGCGCCTTGGCCCAGATCGGTATGGGGGGTGATCAACGTGATGGTGTCACCGCTGATCTTGACCCAAGGGTTAAACGTCGCCTCTTCGGCGGCAAGCCCATCCATCAGCGGATTATCATGCGGTTTGCGCACCATATACGCCCCAAAAGCGACACCGCCGGCAATGGCGACACTGCCGAACAGAAAACTGCGGCGGGCGATTTTGCGCAGACGGCTCATGTCTTGCCCCGCAGGCTTTGGGCGGCGGTTTTCACCGCAGCGCGGATGCGTGGATAGGTGCCGCAGCGACAGAGGTTACCGCTAAGAGCGTCGTCAATATCTCGATCACTTGGGCTGTCGTTTTCTGCCAGCAGCGCCGCCGCCTGCATGATCTGGCCCGATTGGCAGTAGCCGCATTGCGCGACCTGATGCGCAATCCACGCCGCCTGAACCGCGTGCAAGGCGTCGGGCGTGCCAAGGCCCTCGATCGTGGTGACCTCGCCCCCTTCGGCATCTTCGGCCCAGATCTGACAGGATCGCACCGCCTGCCCATCCAGATGCACCGTGCAGGCCCCGCATTGCGCAATCCCGCAGCCGTATTTCACCCCAGTGGTCGCAAGCTCATCGCGTAGCACCCACAACAGGGGCATCTCTGGTTCGACGTCCACGTCGTGAACGGTGCCATTGACGGTCAGCCTCATCGCGCGCGCTCTCTTTTTGTGCAGGTTCCTGAAAAATATGCTCCGGGCCGTGAAATACAAGATCGACCTCGGGTCAAGGATCTGCACCGCAGTATCCGGTCTGTTCAAAATCTTGCACATTCCCCCCATGGCCTTTTCCCGCAGAGCTTGTCAAAAAGAAACCAGGCCTTGGGCAACCGGTTGATTTTTCGGTGATCCCGGTGGGTTTTTCTTTGGCAGGACACTTATGCGCACCGCGATCCTTATCCCTTTTGAACCTCTGGGTGATCCACGATGATCGGCCCGGTGCATGTCAACACGATCTGGATGTTCCTTGCCGGGCTGATCGGCGGTTTTATCGCCATGGCAATCGGGGCGCCGCTGCCCTTTATGCTTGGCGGTATCCTTGGTGCCGGGGGCTTTGTGCTGTGGTACGAGCACGGAACAGAGCGGCGCATCAACAAGATGCACCCGATGATCCGCTTTAGCGCCGTAGCCGTGGTCGGGACGATGATCGGTGCGACGTTTTCGCCCGAGCTTGTGAACCAGCTTGGCAGCTACTGGATCTCGGGGCTTGCCGTTCTGATCTTTATGCCGCTGGCCCATGTGGGGTCCTATCAGATCATGCGCCGGGTCGGGAAATATGCGCCGCGCGACGCCTATTTCGGGGCCATGCCCGGCGGGTTGATCGAGGCGGTCTTGATGGGCGAAAAGATGGGCGCGGATGTGCGCGTGCTGACGGTGCAGCATTTTGTGCGCATTATCGTGGTGGTGATGTCCGTCCCGTTCCTGTTTCTGATCATAACCGGAGAGGTTGTCGGCAGCGCCTCTGGCATGGTTCTTAGCGCGCACGCCTATGATGTTTGGGACATCCTCGCGATCTTTGCCATTGCTGCCGTGGGGATGCAGGTCGGGCGTCTATTGCGGGTGCCCGCGGGACATATGATGGGGCCGCTGCTGATCTGCATGGTTCTGCAAACCACCGGTGTCACCGAGATCAACGACCCGCCATGGCTGTTGAAGGCCGGGCAATACATCCTTGGCGTCGGTCTGGGTGCGCAGTTTTCCGGGCTTAGCCGTGCTATGCTGGTCAAGGGCATGGGAATGGGCCTGCTGACTGTCGCCTATATGCTGTCGCTCAGCTTTGGGTTTGCCTATCTGCTGCGCCCTTTGGTTCACGCCGACCTTAGCGCGCTTTTCATCAGCTTTGCCCCCGGCGGTGTCACAGAGATGAGCCTGATAGCCCTGTCCCTGAACCTTAGCCCCGTTGCGGTGGCCCTGCACCATCTGGTCCGGATTGTTGCGGCGGTCTGGATCGGGGGGCGGTTTGCCACCTATATGTTTGGTGCGCCGGAAAAGCGTTGATGACAAATCCGGTCATGTCAGCCCATAGGTTTTGCCTTTGTCCGTCGCGCGCTTTACCCTTTGCACAGGTGAGTGAAGGAGAGTCGTGATGCGGCGCGCCAGTCTGGTCTACGCGGCTTTGTCTTTGGCTCTTTGTGGGGGGGCGTGGGCACAATCTGACCCGGATCGGCTAAGCGAGCGCGCTTTTGAGGGCGCGCAATGGGTGTTGGCGACCCAAGCGGCCCGCGCGGTCGCTCAGGTCGGGGCGCGTGCTGCGGTGGGTGAAGGCCCGTTGGGGGACAAGATCCGCGCCAGACAGGCGCTCGAAGAACAGCTTGGCACCTTGCGACGTGGCGTTGCCGAAGCGGTCGAGGCTCGTTTGGACACGGCAAATGCCCTGCAGGAGGACATCAGCGCCGTCACCACCGCCCTGAACCGGATCGACGCAGAGATCCGGACAGAGTTTCCCGACTACGCCGAGTTTTCCAACCCGCGCCCGCTGGATTACGACGATCTGCGCGGGCTTTTGGGACCGCAAGAGGCGGTGATCCTGTTCCTGTCTGACCGCACTGCGACCTTCATCTGGGCGATTTCGCCAAAAGGTGTCGCATGGCATCGCGCCGATTTGTCGGCACAGGCCCTTTCGGACAAAATCCGCGCCCTTCGCGCCGATCTGGATCCCAGCGGCCCCGCGCGGGCGGCGGTGTCTTTGTCTGCGCCAAGCGGGCCAAGACTGGCCGCTTTTGACGGTGCGACGGCCTTTGAATTGTATCAGCTGCTGCTGGCACCGGTGATGTCGGTCCTTGACGAGGCCACGCATGTGTTTGTGGTCAAGGATGGCGCGCTTAGCTCTTTGCCCTTGTCCGTTCTGCTGACCTCTCCGCCAGTCGCACGCAACATGGACGCAGACGAACTGCGTGCGGCGGATTGGGTGATGCGCCGCTTTGCGATCACGACGCTGCCGGCGGTGTCCAGCCTCGCCAGCATCCGTGCGCAGGGCGGTGAGACCAAGCCGCGTACTGGCCTTGCGGGGTTCGGCGATCCGGTGTTTTCGCCAAAGCCGCCGTCAGACGCGCCCAACCTGCTTGCCTCGCGGTCGATTGATGCCTTTTTTGGCGAAGGTGACACGCGGCTGGATGCAATTTCACAGCTGCAACCTTTACCCGGCACGGCCCGAGAGCTTCGCCAGATTGCCGGGTTGTTCCCAGACGGTCAGGCACGGGTCGCCTTGGGGGCAGAGGCCACCGAAGCCGCTGTGAAAGCGGCAGACCTGTCGGGCACGGCGATTGTGTCTTTTGCCACGCACGGGCTGATTACAGGCGATATCAGCGGGTTGGGCGAGCCTGCGCTGGCCTTTACGCCACCCAAGGTGGCCAGCGCGCAGGATGACGGATTACTGACCGCATCCGAGGCCAGCCAACTGGCGCTGAACGCGGATTGGGTGATCCTGTCGGCCTGCAACACGGCGGCCGGCGACGGGACACCGGGGGCAGAGGGCCTGTCCGGTCTGGCGCGGGCTTTTCTGTTTGCCGGGGCGCGCTCTATCCTCGTGTCGCATTGGCCGGTTCGTGATGACGTGGCCGGGACCTTGACCACCGAAACCCTGCGCAAGTTAGGCGAGACCCCCGATTTGCCAAGATCAGAGGCTTTGCGCCAGGCGATGCTGGAGGTGTTGAACGACACCAGCGACCCGACATTGGCGCATCCTTCGGCATGGGCCCCATTTGTGGTGGTTGGAAATGGCGGCGAATTGGGGCGGTTTTAACCCTCTGACCGGCGCGCGGGGATACCTGTCTGGCACATGCGAATTTTCGACGAAACTTCGGTTTGGTCGTGGCCCTGTCCCTTCGACGCTCTGACGGCAAAAAGGGCAGCCTCCGATCGGGGATGTTCGGAGGCTGCCGGGTGGCTTTGCCGGACGGGAAGGTCACCCGGCAAAGCGTTCAAAATCAGATGCGACATGTGTTTAGTACCGGGACACGACCAGCATATCCTCTGGGGATTGTCCGGACAGCGCCGCCCATGCGATGTCGACGAACAAAAGATAGCGCCAGCGGTCGCGTTCCAGCAATTGCAGGGTGCCGCCGCCCGCGCCGCCCGCCCCTTCGAACGACAGGGTGGCGGCGATCCGGGCTGCGCGGTTCATCAGATCAAAGGCGATCTCTGTCTCGCCTGCGCGCACAAAGGTAAAGGCCATCTGCCACAGGGTCTGGGCATCCAGATAGGTGCCGTTTGCATCCGCCATCACCGCAACATCGCGTTTCGTCTTCATATACTCGGCCGCGCCTTCGTAATTGCCCCGATCGCGCATTTCGATCACGCTGCGGATCTGGCTATAACTGTCTTCGCCGTTGAAACTGCTATACTCGATTGCGGCCGCCACTCGTGGCGTGTCTGGCAATGGGTCCCACTCCATATGAAACCACGCGGGTCTGTCGCCCAGATTGCGCAGGCGCTCTGCCTCGTCGCGCTCGCCTGCGGCCTCACGATACTGCGCTTCTTGAAAGGCCAGCAGTTTCAGATCCCAGTAGACCGTATAGGGTTCAGGGTTTTCCGCTCTGGCCTCGCGGCGCAGGCGCTCTGCGGCCAGAAGATCGGCGGCCTCAATAAACCGCCCCTGCCGATAGCGCAGGCGTGCCCGGATTTCCAGATTATCTTCGCCCGCATTTAATGCGGCCTCTATCAGATCCAGAAAACGCGTATCGAGCAGATCAAGGATCAGGTCCCTGTCACCACCACGCGCCACCGCCTCACGATAAAAGTCTTCGGTGCGACGATCATCAATCCGGTGCGCTGCGCGGGCGCGGATCTGAAAGAAACGCCCGGTCAGGACGATGTCGGGCACGCGCGCGGCGATCCGGTCCCCCATCGCAACAGCGGCGTCATAGCGCCCGGCATAGACCAGAACATTCATCGCGCTTGCGGCGCGCTTGACCAGATCGGCGGGGTCGGGGTTCACCGCGCTTTCTGCATAACTCATCGACAGTTCGGCCTGATCGGCGGCATCCATCGGATGGGTCTGCGAAAAGGAAATCGGATAAAGATCCGCCAATATCATCCGGTCGCCTGACAAGGTTTCTTCGACAAAGGCGGTCGAGAACGCCAGGGTCCAATCCGATTCAAGTACGGAATAGAATGGTTTCGGTAACGCCTGTGTGCCTGCAAAATAGCGCAAGACAAGATCTTCTGGGCATAAAGTGGTTCGACAGGGCGTGGTTCGTGCCAAGGCTTGTTCTGCCAGCACGGTATCGCCCTGCAAGGTTGCGATGGCCCAAAGGTCGATCAGGGGAGAAAACAGCTGCGCATCGCTGAACCCATCGCTGCCCGCCTTGGTGATCAGAGTTTGCAGTGCGGCGATGCCTTGGGGAACGTCACCGTTCGTCAGGATCAGTCGCGCCCGGATCAGGTCTGAAACGACCCGGTCGCCGGGCCGGTCAGATTGGGCCAGAAGCGCCAGAACAGTTGGGCCTGTCTGGGTAAATCGCTCGTGCATATAGCTGTCCGTTGAGAGGTAGATGGGATCACTCAGGTCGATAGCCTCTGGATCTTTCCCCAATGACAGCGCCTGAAGAAAGGCGCCTGCGGCGTTATTGTCCCCCATATTGAAGGCCAAAAGCTCAAACTGGGTCATGATCCGATCTGCCGCCAGACGCGCGCGGCGTTGGTCGGCAAAACTCAGGGGCGTGCCCGATTTCACGCGCTCGGCGGTGTCATAAAGAGAGGTGTCGCCGTCCCTTGTGATAATAGTAAATTCCAGTCGGATGTCGTCAGAAATGGTTGTGTCATCCCCAAAAAACGCCTCTGCCTGAACCAGCGCGTGCTCTAGACGCGCCTCATCCTGTACCGGTCGCACGTCTGGCACATAATAGGCGTTTCCCTTTGGCCCGAGCCAGCGAAAGACCAGATCCTGTGGGCACCGCAATTCACCGCAGCTCAGCGCGCGGTCAAAATAGATCTTGGCCTGATCCGGGTTTCCGGCGCGGTGCAGCAGCACCGCTGCATCGGCCAGAAGCGAGGTCATCTGGGCCTCGCGCCATACGCCGCTGGCGTCCATCTCGGTGATTGTCTGTGTCGCCAGATCCAGCGCGCGGTCGGACTGACCCGCCAGCATCAGCAGGCGCACCTGAAACACCCGCAACAAGGCCATGTTCTGCGTCCCACCGATCTGGTCAAGCAGATCGAGGGGCCGCGCAAAGTGATAATACAAAAGACCCGGTGTCAGACGCGTACCCGAGGTCGGGTCATAGGCCACATACAAAGCCGACAGTGCGGCCGCATCCACCGGGGCTTTGCGTCTATGCAAGTGTGCTGCGAAAGAATTGGACAGCACCGCCTCGGTGATTGGAAACCCATAACTGCTCTCTGACAGGATCGTCTCGACCTCGAAAATACGCGGGTCTGTCTTGGCCTTTTGCGCCTCGGCAATGGAGGCTAGCAGTATCAGGCAAAACAGAGAGATCAGCAGGCGGATCATGGGCTTAGCCTTTCCGGTTTTGGCGTGACAGCAGGATGATCCCGCCAAGAACAAGGCTAATCAGGACGGTCTGGGGCAGGTAGGCCGTGAGGATGTACCACCCCACCGCCAGCGAGGTAAAAAACGCCGCCAGCAGGGAATAATCAAAACGCGCAATGCCCTGACCGCCGATGTAGCTGGCAAACAGAAACGGCAACCAAAGCGACAGATGGGCGATCACCGCGCCAAAGGTCAGCCCAAGGATAAATGTAGTCGGACGCGTCAGACGCGGCGCGATCCAACGGGTGAACCCGAAGGTAAAGGCAAAGACGGTCACGGGCAAAAGCACAGCAGGCCAAGCCGGGGGCCATCCCATAAAGACGGTTAAAATACCTGCCGGGATAAACGCGATTGCGATGGGAAGTCGCAGATCGGGACTATGTGAAACTGCTGTAAGCGCCATTGGAATAGTCTTTCTAGCGGGTTCGACCTGACGCTTAGTCTACGGCCCCGGAGTGTCACGCTGCAAATTAACAATGCTGTCATGTTGGGCGCGTCAGGCAGATTTCCCAACGTCAGCCGCTTCGCCCAGCGTTCCATCCAAAGCGCCGGCCAACAGACCCGCAGGCAAATTGACCTTTGGCTGTCCGGGGCGATACCGATAACAAAGCACGGCCCCAAAGAGCAGCATCAACCCCGAAGGCACAGCGCCCTCTATCATCTTGTCAGTTGACACACCCGTGCCAGCCGCCAACGCGATCAATCCAACTGCGCTGAGCAACGTGAAAACACCCACCAGAAACATCGTGGTTCGTCCTCGACCGTATTCGCCGATCGTAATCGAAAAGTCTTTGTTCTGCGCCTCGATCTTGCGCAGAATCGCGGCCAGCAGATCCAGATGCACCGCACTATCGGGATTTGTGCGCGCCGTTCCTGACCGACCCGAAAACGCGATAGAGCGTCTTCCGCTGGTGGTGGTCAGATCCAGACGGCGAATGTCATTGCCGCGGAATTTATTGTCAACAAAGGCTGCGGCCTTGATCTGGTCCCAATCCATCCGCCAGTTTACGCCG
This sequence comes from uncultured Rhodobacter sp., assembly GCA_937901435.1. The sequence continues at coordinate 14,212 of CALGTJ010000714.1, forward strand.
CCCTCCCGCGTGCGATGGACAAGGGATAGATCTGTGACCTCATAGACAACAGGGCGGCGCAACAACGCGGGTTTGTAGGTAAAGCTTTGCATCTAGTTGCTCACGGGCGTGATACGGCGCGGCGCGATCCGAGTGGCGCCAGTTGGCACCGCTGGCCCGGTCTCGCCAATCGCGCGCAGAAAGCCGTTGAACTCTGGATCTTCACGTGTCGCCTAACGTGCGGCCTCGATCACCAGATCGACCTGCCCGGTTTCCAGCCGCAGCCGCGTGGGCACTTTGTTCAACTCGCCACCATGCCGCGTTCCAGCCCCTGAAACGACACTTCGCTGACGAACAGTTTCACGTCCCGGCAGTCCCAGCCATTGGTGGACCCGATATACTTGCGCACCTGCGCCGCGCTCAGGCTACAGCGGAACTCGATCACATCCGCGTGCCAAGCATTCAGCGTCAGTTGCATCGCGTCATAAGCGGTGCGGGTCGCGGACCCCATGGAACTGTTCACGATCGACATCGCCAGCGAAATGCCGCCGGGCCCGGTCTGTTTCTGGGTCCAGCCCTCTTCGGCCTCGGTGCCCGCATTGGCCACAAGGAACAGCAGGCGTTTCAGCTTTACCGCCTGCTCGACGGTCAAGGGCCCGTATTTATTCTGCGCCTTGGCGCGGGCCACCGACAGGGCGACGGTGCCAAAGTTATCGGTGATCCCGCCGTCCAGCAGCTTGACAAACTTGACCTTCTCCGGGTCCGAATAACTTTCCAGCACGCGGCCGTATGCGCGCAGGGACGACGTGGCCTCTGGGTTGAAACGGGCCGATGTCAGCCAGTCGGGTTCGGTGTAATTGCACTGGTTTGTATGTGCCTCCAGCACGATGGGGCTGAACACCAGCGGAAAGGCGGCAGAGGCGGCGACGGCCTCTGAGATGGGCAGTTTGGACAGATCGCTGCACAGGGCGTCAAAGGTTTCGGGCGAAAACAGAAAGCTGGTCTGGTTCGCCACATCAGCCGCGTTGATCCACGTCAGGATGTCAGAGCGGCGGGCAAGGTCGCCAAAGGTGGCGTTCTTGAACAGAGATTCGTCCAGAAACCGCGCGAAGGTCTTGCGCCCGTTCGCGCCAACCGACAGCCCGCGCGCGATGGTGATCGGGTTCAGCGCAGAGTTCGCCATATATTTCTCGGCGTTCTGGATCAGGTATTTCTCGCGGAAACCATTCACCCCAGCCGGACCGAAATATCCGAAATGCGCCGCCGTGACTGACCCACCCGAAACGCCTGTGACCAGCCGCACATGCGGCAAAAGCCCGTAAGGATTGCTGGGCGACTTGCCCACATCGCGCAGCGCGGTCAGCATCCCATGCCCAAAGGCAGAGGCGCGATGCCCGCCGCCCGAAAACGCCAGCCCGATAAACAACGAATCATCGGCCAGCGCGTCACTGGACACGTCAATGATCGGCGCGTTCTTGCCCCCGGTCAGAGGCGAGTTGATCGGCGCGTTGTTCACGGCGCAGCCAGACAAAACCGCGAATGTCAGGGCGAAAAGGGTGGTGCGTTTCAAGCGGGCTTCCTAAAAAGTCATTGGTTTTCCGCAAGCTTAGGCCATGCGATTTCAATGGCAAAGCCCTTTTTCACGCCCGGCAGCGCAAGTTTCGCGCCATGGCGCAGGGCCACAGCCTTGACCAGCGCCATCCCCAGCCCGTGACCGGGGGCGTTGGGGTCACTGCCTGCGCGGCTGAAGCGTTCAAAAATCTGCGCGCCAAAGCCTATGGGCAGGCCGGGGCCAGTGTCCTCGACCCGCATCAGATAGCGGTCCGGGGTGTCGGTCAGCGCGACAAGTACGGATTGACCCGTGGGCGTGAATTTCAACGCGTTTTCCAGCAGGTTCGACACCAGTTGCGCGATCAGGTTGCGATCTCCCAGCACCATAGCGCTGTCCTGGATTTCGGTGGCAAAGCGGATTCCACGCGTCTCTGCGACGGGTTCGTATAGCTCGCACACCTCGGCCAGCAGGATCGACAGGTCCAGCATCTCGGGGCCTTTGCTTTCGCCCGTCATCGCCTCGGCGCGGGCAATTTCCAGCAGGCTGTCAAAGATGCGGATGGTGCTGCGAATTTCGCCCTGCAAGGCCTCTGTGTCGGCGTTATCGGTCTTGAGCCGTGCCAGACGGGTCTGGATCCGGGTCAGGGGCGTGCGCATTTCATGGGCGACCGTGTCGCTGAGGTGATGCGTGGCGCGGTGCAGCGCCTCGATCTGGTCCAGCATATGATGGATGTGATGTTCCAGCTTGCCAAACTCATCCGCCGCAGGGGGGCCGGGCAGGCGGGCCGACAGATCGCCAGCCGCGACCTCATCGGCCAGCGCGTTGATCCGGTTCAGCCGGGTCAGGATCATGCGGCTGGCGATTTGTCCAAGGATCAGAGCTGCGATGGCAATCGCAAGACACGCCATCCAGATGATCCGCCGCATCTGCGCGCTGGTTTGTTCTGTCGACGTGGCATTGCGCCCGACCATCAGGGCAAAGCCTCCGGGCAGGCCGCGTGCAATCCCAAGATATCGCGTGCCACCTTCGGTGAACGCCCGCGGCGCAAGGGTTTCGCCCGCGAGGGGTTTGCCAGCCGCATCGGGCCAGTCAAGATGGGTCGCGGCCAGCACGACGCCGTCCCGATCCAGCAGGATGGCAAACAGGTCCTGGCCCGGATCGCTGATCTTGCGAAACTCGATGGCTTGGCGGACCGCGATCACCCGGCGCTGATCGTAAAGGGCGGCAAAGCCATCCAGATCGGACTGCACCAGCGCCTGTTGCCGCGCGGCAAGGTCGCCTGTCACCAGCTTGTATTGCGCCAGCATGGCCATTACCGATACGGCAAAGATCGCCAGTGCGATCAGCCCGGTCAGCTTTTGGCCCAGGGTCACGCTAGGCGTCCTGCGGCGCGGCGTTGGGATCGAAGATATAGCCAAGCCCGCGACTGGTGTGCAGCACCGGGTGGGGCAGGGCGGCCTCTAACTTGCGGCGCAGGCGGCTGACATGGACGTCGACCACATTGGTTTGTGGGTCGAAATGCAGGTTCCAGACATGTTCCAGCAATTGCATCCGCGTCACCAGATCGCCCGTGTTCTGGGCAAAAAACACCAGCAGATCGAACTCACGCGGGCTTAACGGAATATGGTCATCCCCCGCATGAACCGTCCGCGCCTTGATGCGGATTTGCAGTGCGCCAAAGGCCAGCAGATCGGTGCCGACCGCGTCGTTGCGGCGCAGCAGGGCACGGATGCGCGCGCTGAGTTCGCCAGGTTCAAAAGGCTTGGGCAGATAATCATCTGCACCCCGATCCAGCCCCTCGATCCGGTTTGTGGCCCGCCCAAGCGCGCTGACCACCAGCACCCGCGCGCCGGGACAAGTGGTGCGCAGCGTGGCAATCGCGTCGATCCCGTCGCCGCCGGGCAGCATCCGGTCCAGCACAATGGCGTCAAAGCTGTGGGTGGCGGCGCGGTCCAGCCCGTCGTGCAACGTGACGCAGACTTCGGGGGCAAACCCCTCTGCACTTAGGAACGCGCTCATTTCACGCGCGGTGGTGGCGTCGTCTTCGATAATCAACACGCGGGCGGGGTCTGTCATGGGTCTCTCCTTGGCGCGAGTTTCAAAAGCGGCGGACGGACAAGTCAAGGGCGTTTCCCCGGATCACCGGCGCAGGTGCATCCTTTGCCACATTTGGATCGACGATCAGATGCAAATGCCGCGCCTCGCGTTCGACCAAAAGGACAAGCGCGGTGTCGGGGTCCGGCGCAAGAGGGTCAGTGGTAATCGGCTGACCGTTCGCAGACAAGATGCGATCCCCCACCCGTAGCCCGGCGTGCAGAGCGGGGCCGGTTGCGGGCAGATCCGTGACATTCAGCGATTGTATGGTCACGGAAAGGTCGGACCAGCGCAAAGGCACGGGGTCGGGCGCGGGTCTGGGGAAATCGCGCATCACCTCGTGGTAAAGCGGCAGACTGGCCGTCACAGTTTTTCCGGCGCGCAGGATATCAAGCTGTGCAGTCCCGCTTGCCGCCTCTAGCAAAAAGACGAAATTCTGTGGACTGTGCAGTGTCACGCCCTCTGCAGCAGTGATTACATCGCCGGGTTCGATCCCGGCGCGCGCCGCCAGACCCTCGGGGTCCACATCATCGATCAACAGCCCCACGCGGGGGATGTCCAGCGCCTTGGCGATGGCCTTGGTGACGGGGCGAGCGTCCATGTCCAGCTTTGCCACGGGGCGCAGGTCGCGGGCCAAAAGCTGCGGCACAAGACGGTCCAGATCAAGCGCACTGATCGCGTAACCGATGCCCACAAACATCCGCGACCCATCGGCGATCTGGCTGTTCATGCCCAACAGATGCCCGGCCTCGTCAATCAAGGGGCCACCCGAGCTGCCCGGATTGATCGCGGCGTCATGTTGCACGAACCGCAAAGGCACGGTCGGATCAATCTGGCGGGGATCCGCGGCGATGATCCCGCGCGATATGGTGAACCCGATGCCAAGCGGCGCACCGATGGCATAGACGGGCTGGCCTATGTCGGGGCGCGCGCTGGCGCTTGTCAAACCGGGTCGCACCACCTCGCTGCGCAGCACGGCAAAATCACGTTTGACGTCCTTTGCCACGAGTTTCGCCATATGACGCGTGCCGTCGCGCAATTCGAGGATCACGGCGCTTTCATCCTCGACCACATGGGCATTGCTCAGGACCAAACCGCCCAAGGTCGTATCAGAGCCATAAAAGAAGCCCGAGCCCAGAAACGTCTCGTCAATATCATCCCGCAGAATCATGACGGTCGCATCCATGGCCTGTTCCAACGCCGGGTTGGGGGCGGCTTGCACGGGGCCGCACAACGGCACGGACAGCAGCACGGTCAGTGCGAACATAACCTTCCAAATCCTGTGACGCATGATGTGCTCTCCTGCCTTTTATTTTGAGTCCATGGCGTTGTTTTGGCCGTGTTAGCATGGGAGTTTCGCTCTGACACATGACAAAGACCGTCATCTTTTGGGCTTTCATCGAAAGACCCTTGCACGCGGGCTGTTTCGCTCAATATCCTGAACAGGCAAATGATTTTGGAAAGGGCGTTCTGATGGGTCTGAAGATTTTGGCACTTGGTACGGTGATGGGCACGGCACTGGCTTTGGCAACTTCGGGCGCGCAGGCGCAAGAGGTGACGCCCATTCAAAAGATGCAGGCGGCAAAGACATTGTTCGAGATCGGCGCACAGGCGCAGGATCCGTTGTATATGCTGGCCGCCGCGCGACTGCGCAAATCTGTGCCTCTCAAGGCGACAGAGCGCGCGCCGGATGGCAAGATGGCCGCGACAGGTGCGCCGCTGGGTTGGGACGAGATGCTGACACAGGCAGAGGAACTGGCCTATGGCAATTCCCTGCTGACCGGGCTGATCGGGGATATCCGCGCCGAGCGCAACAAAGGCGTCGTCAACGGCCCGGTCTATTCGATTGTCAGCCTGCGGGCTGGCGGGCGCGACGAGTATCCCGGCCTCACCTTTCGCGGGGGCGAATATGCCGAGATCTATGTTGAGGGGCCGTCGGGATCTGACCTCAACCTGATGGTGCGCGATGCAAAAGGGCGGTTGGTGTGTTCCGACACGGATATCAGCGATATCGCCTATTGCGGCTGGCGGCCTCCGGCGGATGAGGCCTTTACCGTCACGGTGACGAGTGAGGGTCAGCGCGGTGGCGAATACTCTATGATGACGAACTGAGGCATGGATATGAAACGGTTTATTGCAGCAACGCTGGCGGTCTGCTTTTTTGGGACGACCCCGATTGAGGCGCGCGAAAATTTCGCGCTTTTGGTCGGTGTGTCAAGCTATCCCTCGCTGGAAGAGCGGTTCTGGCTGGTGGGTCCGGCCAATGATGTAGATCTGGTGAAAACCTATTTGACCACCAATCCGCATGTGCCGTTCGATGCGGGTAACATCACTGTTCTGGCCGATGGCGTGCCCGGAGCGGGTGCGCCGACGCTGGCCGCAATCCGCGCGGGGTTCGCCGATCTGGCGGGGCGGTTGCAGCCTGATGATTTTGTCTATCTGCATTTCTCGGGTCATGGCACCCAAGCCCCGGCTCTTGACCCGGAATCTGAGCAGGACGGGTTGGACGAACTTTTTCTGCCGGCAGATATCGGGCCATGGCAGGATTCGGTCGGGTCCGTGCAAAACGCATTGGTCGACGATGAAATTGGCCAGATGATTGCAGCATTGCGCGCCACCGGGGCCACCGTTTGGGCGGTGTTTGACAGTTGCCATTCGGGTACCGTCACCCGTGCCGCGCCGTCCGGAAATGACGAAGTGCGTCTGCGCAAGCTGGACCCAGAGGCGCTGGGCGTGCCACAGGATGCGATGGAGCGGGTGGTCAGCCGGGCGCTGCCGGGGGGGCATGCGGACAGCCCTGTAGATATGGGCGATACGGGTGGTTTCGTGGCTTTTTATGCGGCACAGACCAACGAAACCACACCGGAAATCCGCTTGCCGCAGGGGGCGGTGGATCGCCGCTCGCAGGGGGTGTTTACCTTTACCCTCTTCGAGGCTTTGGCAGCGCGCCCCGGCATCACCTATCGCCAGTTGGCGCAGGACGTGCTGCGCCGCTATGCTGTTGGCAACCTTGCCCGCTCTACCCCGTTGTTCGAGGGTGATCTGGATACGCCGGTGTTTGGCAGTGGCGAGGTAAGCGCGGTGCAGCAATGGCCGTTGCAGAACGACAGCGGACGTTTGAGCGTGCAGGCCGGGCGCTTGCACGGTCTGTCCGAGGGGATGCAGCTGGTGCTGATGGCCAGCCCGGCGGATCCGTCAGAGGCGACGCTTGGGACGGTGCAGGTGGAATATGCCGAAAATTTTTCTGCTGATCTGGTCAGCGATCTGACAGAGTTTCCGCGCGGGGCGTATCTGCGCAAGATCTCGGAGAGTTTGGATTATGGGTTGACCGTGGCGTTGCCCGAGGAAGAGAGCGCGGCATTGCGGGCGGCCATGGTTGGTGCTGCGGATCGCGGGATGTTTGGGGCACGGATTGGCTTTGTGGCGGCAGGGGATGAGGCCGATTTGCGGCTGTCGGTGCGCGACGACGCGCTGCTCGTTCTGCCCGGAACGGGCATCCTCGCAGGGGGGGACTTTGCGTTCAATCCGACGATCCGCCTTGGCGACAAGAGCCCGGAGGATCTGGGCCTTGCTCTTTCAGAGACGCTGAACCGCATGGCGCGGGTGCAGAACCTGCTCAAGCTGGGCGGTGCCTTTCACGACGGGGCGCTGGATATCGAGGTGGATCTGGAAACCCGCTCTCCGACGCAGCCACGTCTTGTGGCGTTAGAGGCGGTGCCTGTTCCCACCCTTGTGCCCGAGGACGAGGTGCATGTGGTGGTGCGCAATCTCGAGAGTTTTCCCATGGATCTGAACGTGCTTTACGTCGGCAGCGACTATTCCATTGCGCATATTTTCGCAGAGCGTTTGCAGCCCGGTGACCGGCTGAAGCAGGGGTTGATCGGGATTACCGATACCGCTTATGGGCGCGATCGCCTGATCCTGACGCCCGCCGCCCCGCATTCTGCCTTGGAGGATCTGAGTTTTCTGCAACAGGATGCGTTGCCTGCAACCCGTGCGCTAAACGGTGGGGCTGGCTTTGCCGAGGCTTTGGCAGAGGTGGGGTTTGGCACGACGATGCGGGCTGCCACGGCCTTGGGCGGGCGCAAGAAGGACACGGGCGCTCCGGTAATGCTGATGTATGACATCGACACACGGCCCAAGAATTAAGCCCGAAATCAAGGCGTGGCTTTAAGCGTTCAGCAGGGTCAAGGCGGCATCGATCACGTCCTCAAGGCGTTGATCAATATCAATCGGCCCGCCGTTTTCATCTGCCTGCAAAGCCTCAAGCGTGGCGAACTGGCTGTCGAGCAGGCTGACGGGCATGAAATGTCCCTCACGCGCTGACATGCGGGATTCGATGACGGCGCGTGTGCCATTGAGGTGCAGGAAGCAGACCGGGGCATTCGCCGCCAAGCGGATGCGGTCACGGTAGATGCGCTTTAGGGCAGAACATCCGATCAGGGTCGGGCCTTTGGCATCCCCCAAGGCCTGACCCACCAAATCCAGCCATGGCGCGCGGTCCTCGTCATTCAGCGGAGTCCCGGCGGACATCTTGGCGATATTGCCCGGTGGGTGCAGGTCGTCCCCATCAAAATAGACCGCCCCCAGACGATCCGCTACGCCCGCGCCAACCGTGGATTTGCCACAGCCCGCAACGCCCATCACGACTGCGCGCAGCATGCTACAGCGATGCCGTGATCCCGCCATCCACGTATAGTGTATGACCGTTCACGAAACTGGAGGCGGCGGAACTGAGAAAGATACAGGCCCCTACCAGTTCCTCGACGTTGCCCCAACGCCCGGCAGGGGTGCGTTTCTCAAGCCACGCGCTGAAATCCTTGTCCGCCACGAGGGCCGCGTTCAGGGGCGTGTCGAAATATCCGGGTGCGATGGCGTTGCATTGCAGCCCATGCTTGGCCCAATCCGTCGCCATGCCTTTGGTCAGATTTCCCACAGCGCCCTTTGTCGCCGTATAAGGCGCGATGCCGGGGCGGGCGAGGGCGGTCTGGACAGAGGCGATGTTGATGATCTTGCCCTCGCCGCGCGCAATCATATGACGTGCGACGGCTTGGCCGACGTGAAAGACGCTGGCGATATTGGTCTGCAATAGCCGTTCAAACGCATCGGCGGGAAAGTTTTCCAGCTCTGTGCGATATTGCATTCCTGCGTTGTTGACGAGGATGTCGATCGCGCCGTGCTCTGCCTCGAACGCATCCACAGCGGCGCGCACACCTTCGTGGTCGGTCGCATCAAAGGCCAGCTCGCTGACATAACATTCTTCGGCGCGCAGGGTCTCTGCAGCGGTGGCCAGCTTGGTCGCATCGCGCCCGTTCAGAACAATCGCCGCACCCGCCTGAGCAATGCCACGGGCAAGGGCAAAGCCGATACCCTGAGACGACCCGGTGATAAGCGCGCGTTTACCCGTCAGCTCAAAGAGGGTGGTTTGATTGGTCATCACAGCGTCCTTTTGGTCTCGACATTTCAAAGTTGGCAGCATTAGGTTACCGTTAACATTACTTGTCAAGCGATCACAGGTCGCTGTTTTTGGGCGGGCTTTGCCACCCGCGACGGGCCAGAGCGCAAAGAGGTTTACATGAAATCCATCGTCATTCACGCCGCCAGGGATTTGCGGATCGAAGACCAGGACGTCGGCACCGCCGGACCCGGTGAAGTGCTGATCACCATGGCGGCGGGCGGAATTTGCGGGTCTGATCTGCATTATTACAATCACGGTGGATTTGGCCCGATCACGCTGAAACAGCCGATGGTGCTGGGGCACGAAGTGTCGGGCCATATCGCGGCGTTGGGTGAGGGCGTGACGGGGTTAAAGGTCGATCAACTGGTCGCCGTATCGCCCTCGCGCCCCTGTGGCGATTGCCGGTTCTGTAATGAGGGCAGCTTTAACCAATGCCTGAACATGCGGTTTTACGGCTCGGCCATGCCCTTCCCCCATATTCAGGGCGCGTTTCGTCAAAGCCTCGTGGCTGACGCCAGCCAATGCGCCATTGCTGACGGTCTGAGTGCCGGAGAGGCTGCCATGGCCGAACCTTTGGCCGTGTGTCTGCATGCCACCCGTCGTGCCGGGCCGATGCTGGGCAAATCGGTGCTGGTCACGGGCTGCGGCCCCATCGGCATCCTGTCGATCATCGCCGCGCGCCGGGCGGGGGCGGATTTCATCGTGGCCACGGATATTTCCGATTTCACCCTTAGGATGGCGCGGAAATCTGGGGCAGATGCGGTGGTGAACATGGCGCAGACGCCCGATGGCCTGACGCAGTTCACTGACCAGAAGGGCACATTCGACGTGCTGTATGAATGTTCTGGCGTGGCGCAGGCCTTGACTGGCGCAATCCCCGCGATGCGCCCCGGTGGCGTGATCATGCAGCTTGGGCTTGGGGGGGATATGTCCCTGCCGATGATGGCGATCACCAGCAAGGAACTGGAATTACGCGGCTCGTTCCGCTTTCACGAGGAATTCGCGACGGGCGTCTCCCTGATGCAAAAGGGCCTGATCGACGTCAAACCCCTGATCACCCATACGTTGGGAATTGATGACGCCGTCAAAGCTTTCGAAATCGCTGGGGATCGCAGCCAAGCCGTAAAGGCGCAGATCGCTTTTGCGTAACACGACCTACCCCTGATCTTTCATCTGGCCCAAAATACCATGGCGGTCTGGGGGCAAAGCCACCAGCCGGTCGGATTTGCCCCGCAAATTCGATAGATCCCGCCCCAAAGCCTAAAAGTCGATCTTTGCCCCAATCGCGGCAAGCGCCGCCGTGGCGACGATGACATCCTGCTCGCCAGACCCTGACCCGACCCCGACCGCGCCGACGCATTCGCCGTCCAGAATGATCGGCAATCCGCCGGGCAGATGGGTCATATTCCCTTCTGTCGCCGTGGAAATCGCGCCCCGCATCGGGTCGGGGATCGAGGTGCTGGGCACGCGGATCGAGGCGGACGTAACGGCCTTGGCATGCGCGCTCTTGAGGCTGAGGAACTTGGCGCCACTCATGCGGATCTTGCCCAGCTCGACTCCGCTGGCATCCACGATCACCACATTCTGCGGTTGGCCGATTTCCTCTGCCTTGGCGATGGCGGCGGCCAGCATCACCATAGTGGCCTCATGAGTCAGGGTGGTTGCGGATTTCGTATAGGACATGTCGGCCTCTTCTCTGCTTGAGCGGTGTTTCGGTTGCCGTTACCTATTGCAGACCAGACCCAAACCGGAAAGCCCGCGCATGTCATTTTTCGAGGCCATCGATCCGCTCTTTAACCGTTATGTTCTGGGCAATGCGCCCGTCAAACAGCTTGCCACCGGGTTTGATTGGGTCGAGGGGCCGGTCTGGTTTGGCGATGCGGATTGCCTTCTGTTCTCGGACATTCCCAACAATCGCATCATGCGCTGGAATGCCGAAACGGGCATCAGCACCTATCGCGCGCCGTCCAATTTTGCGAACGGGCATACGCGTGATCGGCAGGGGCGGCTGATTTCTTGCGAGCATGGCACGCGCCGGGTGACGCGGACGGAACACGACGGCACGATCACCGTGATCGTGGACAGCTATCAGGGCAAGCGTTTGAATTCGCCCAATGATGTGGTGGTGAAATCCGATGACAGCATCTGGTTTACTGATCCGCACTACGGGATCATGACCAACTACGAGGGGCATAAGTCGGCTCAGGAACTGCCCTGTAACCTCTACCGTGTGGACCCGGATACAGGCGCGATGACGGTGATGGTGGGGGATGCGAACTGCCCCAACGGGCTGGCCTTTTCGCCCGATGAATCCCGGTTGTACGTGGCTGACACCGGGCGCATGTTTCATGGGGATCCCTGCCATATCCGCGCCTTTGATGTCTCAGGCGATGGCGCTTTGAGCGGAGGCGATGTGTTTCACGTCATCAATCCCGGCGTGTCAGATGGCTTTCGCGTCGATACCGATGGCAACATCTGGTCCTCTGCGGCGGACGGTGTGCATTGCATCGCGCCAGACGGGCATCTGATGGGCAAGATCCTTGTCCCGGAACTGGTCTCGAACGTCTGTTTCGGGGGGCGGGCAAAGCAGACCCTGTTCATCACCGCCACAACCAGCATCTACGCGATTGCCCTGAACCGTGTGGGTGTGCAGCATCCCTGACCAAGGGACGTGCCCCGATTTTTCAGCGCCTTAGTGCTGTGGATGGTTACGAATCAGCCGAACCTGAGTAGGGTTTCGCAGGCCTTGCTATAAAACGTGACGCAAGATAACGATTATAAGGTATACCCATTATTCGAGAACGCTTGTCCCAAAAAGAGCGTCCGGCGTGGGAGGTATAAAAAAATAGCAATATAGTGCAAGCTGTGCATAATATTGCAAAAGGCTACGGTCAAAGGGAGGAAAACGATGACCCAACGCAGAACACTACTGGGATTTCTGGGGGGCGCCGCATTGGTGGCCATGTCCGCCACAGGTGCGATGGCGCAAGAGGTGACGCTAAAGCTGGAACACTTCTTGCCTGCGCAGGCCAATGTGCCGCGTCTGGTGTTGGATGTCTGGGCCGATAAGGTCGAGGCAGAGTCCAACAACCGCATCAAGGTGGACCGCTACGCGACCATGTCGCTGGGCGGCAAGCCACCAGAGCTTTATGATCACATCTCAGAGGGCATTATCGACGTGGGCTGGACCGTGGTCGGGTACACTCCGGGCCGTTTCCCAAGCACCGAGGTGTTCGAGCTGCCCTTCATGGTCTCTGATGCCCGCGCCGCGTCTTATGCCTATTGGAAGCTGTATGAAAAATACATGGCCGATGGCGAGTTCAAAGACGTCAAGATGATCGGCACATGGGTCCATGGCCCCGGCATGTTCCACACATCTGATCCGGTCGAAGTGCCTGCCGACCTTGAGGGGATGAAGATCCGTGGCGGCTCGCGTCTGGTGAACCAGTTGCTAGAGGCCGTGGGCGCAACCCCTGTCGGGATGCCTGTTCCGGCGGTGTCAGAGGCGCTGTCCAAAGGCGTGATCGACGGCACAACGATCCCGTGGGAGGTAACCCCGGCGCTGAAAGTGTCGGAACTGGTCGAGAACCATACCGAATTCGAAGGTCCGGCGCTTTATACGCTGACGTTCATCATGGCGATGAATCAGGCGAAATATGACAGCCTGCCAGATGATCTCAAGGCGGTGATTGATGCCAATTCCGGTCTGGAAATGTCTGTCTTTGGTGGCGGTACTCAGGCAGATGCCGATATCCCGGCCCGTCAGATTGCTGTCGACAATGGCAACAACATCATCACCATCAGCGAAGAGCAGGCCGCCGCCGATTGGGGTCCAATCGTGCAGCCGATCTATGCGACATGGATTGCGGATATGCAGACCAAAGGCATTGACGGTCAGGCGCTGATCGACGAGGCCCGCGCCCTGATGGCCGAATACACCGCCGCCAACTAAGCGGTGCAGAACGGCGGGCCGCGGCGAGACACCTCGCCGCGGCCCTTTTCGACCGCATGAATTTCGGGGAGGGGCCTCATGCACGCGCGCTTTCTAACTCTGTCACGCATCATGGCCTATCTGGGGGGGATCATGCTGACGGTGCTGATCCTTCTGACCTGTCTGTCGATCTTGGGGCGTCAGTTGAATGGTCTGTTTCATGCGATGACGTCGGGTGCGTTTCTGCCCGGTGTCGGCCAATTTTTTCTCGACCTCGGCGTGGGGCCGGTAAATGGTGATTTCGAACTGATCGAGGCGGGCGTCGCCTTTTCCATCTTTGCCTTTCTGCCGCTTTGCCAGATCACGGGCGGGCATGCCTCTGTCGATGTCTTCACCGCGCATCTGTCGCGCCGTGCGAACCGCGTTTTGCGGATGCTCGCCGAGGTGGCCTTTGCCTTTGTGCTGGTGATGATCGCGGTGCAGCTTTACCACGGAATGCAAAGCAAGATCAGCTCTGGTCAGACCACCTTTCTGATCGAGTTTCCGGTCTGGTGGGCCTATGCGCTTAGCCTTGTGGGCGCGGCCGTTGCGGCGATTGTCGGGGTCTACGTGGCCCTTGCGCGGGTTGGTGAGGCCCTGACTGACACGGATATCATTCCCGAAGAGATGGGTGCAGAGCATTGAGTGACATTGCAATTGGCATCTGGTCCTTTCCGGCGCTGCTGTTCCTGATTTTTCTGCGGGTGCCGATTGGCCTTGCGATGTTTCTGGCGGGGTTTGTCGGCCTGATCCTTGTGACGGGGGACGCAAATATCCCATTCGCGCGGATGAAATCCGAGACCTTTGGCACCTTTTCCAGCTACTCGCTGACGATCATTCCGATGTTCCTGCTGATGGGCCATTTCGCAACGTTGGGCGGCATGTCTCAGGCGTTGTTCAAGGCTGCCGAAGGCTGGCTGGGACACCGCAGGGGCGGTGTCGCCATGGCTGCTATCGGGGCCTGTGCCGGATTTGGTGCAATCTGCGGCTCGTCACTGGCGACCGCTGCCACGATGAGCCGCGTTGCCCTGCCAGAAATGCGCAAATATGGTTATGCGGGCGGGTTTTCGACGGCGACCCTTGCGGCGGGGGGCACGCTGGGCATTCTGATCCCGCCCTCTGTGGTACTTGTGATCTATGCCATCCTGACGGAACAGAACATTGCCAAGCTGTTTCTCGCGGCTTTCATTCCGGGGATCATCGCGGCCCTTGGCTATGTGGCGGCGATCTCGATCTATGTGCGGATCTATCCGGCCTCGGCCGGTGTGCGCCCGCGGGTGCCCTATTCCGAGCGTCTGGTCGCGCTGATTGCGGTCTGGCCCGTCTTGTTGGTCTTTGCGCTTGTGGTTGGTGGGATCTATGGCGGGCTTTTCACCCCGACCGAGGGCGCGGCGGTCGGCGCGCTGGGCACCGGGGTTATCGCATGGGCCAACAAGGGGCTGAATTGGCAGACCTTGGGGGAAAGCTTTTACGTGACTGCCCGTTCGACCGCGATGATCTTTTTCATCGTGCTGGGCGCGGGGTTCTACAACGGCTTTCTGGCGCTGACCCAAGTGCCGCAAGAGATTGCGGCCTATGTGGTGGAACAGGGGTTCAGCCCCTATATGGTGCTGATTTTTATCCTGATATTCTACCTGATCCTTGGCTGCCTGATGGACAGCCTGTCGATGATCCTGCTGACCATCCCGATCTTTTGGCCAGTGATGCTGGAACTTGATTTCGGCATGATCACCTTGGCCGAACTGCACGCCGAAAAGGCGGCAGAGGCCATTCGAAACGGGATCGAAGTCGCGCCCGAAATGCTGCGAAGTATTCAGGATTCGCTGGCCGCGGGGATCGAGTTGACACGCGACCAGACCAAGGCGCTGGAGTTGCGCGGTGTGACCAAGGGTGCGCTGAACCGGCTGAACACCGAACAAGTGGCGATCTGGTTTGGCATCCTTGTGCTGATCGTGGTCGAGGTCGGCCTGATCACGCCCCCTGTGGGGATGAACCTGTTCATTATCAACGCAATGGATCGCAAAACCCCGATGAGCGAGACCTACAAGGCGGTGCTGTTCTTTGTGGCCTCGGATCTGGTGCGCGTTGTGCTGTTGCTGCTCTTTCCGGCGATCACGCTGTTCCTGATTCCTTGGTGAAACCTGTCGGTGTGTCGGATGGATGCACCAGCCCTTTGACGTGGAGTAAAGGCTTATGAATATTGATGGACAAGTGGCGCTGGTGACAGGTGGCGGTAGCGGTCTGGGGGCGGCCACGGCGCGGCATCTGGCCGAAAAAGGCGCGCAGGTCGCGGTTCTGGATTACGACGGGGACCGGGCCAATACGGTGGCCCAAGAGATCGGTGGATATTCGATTCAGGCCGATGTGACAGAGAGCGAGCAGGTCGCCGCCGGGGTGACCTCTGCCATGGCGCGCTTTGGCGAGGCGCCGCGGATCGTGGTCAATTGCGCGGGTGTCGGCATGGCAGCGCGGATCGTTGGGCGCGAAGGCAAGCTGTCCTTGCATGTGTTTGAACGGGTGATGAAAGTGAACCTGTTCGGGACATATTACGTCATGTCCTATGCCGCGCAGGCGATGATGGATTTGCCACCTTTGGAAACCACAGAGCGGGGTGTGATCATCAACACGGCCTCGGCGGCCTATGAGGACGGGCAGTTGGGGCAGGCGGCCTATTCGGCGTCCAAGGGCGCCATCGCGTCGATGTGTCTGCCCGCGGCGCGGGAGTTTGCCAAGCCCGGTATCCGCGTCATGGCGATTGCGCCGGGGCTGTTTTACACGCCGATGATGGAAGGATTGCCCGCCGAAACCACCGAAGCGATCACCGCGAATATACCCTTTCCGGCAAGGTTGGGGGATCCCGCCGAGTTTGGACAATTGGTGGGGCAGATCGTTGAGAATGCGTATTTGAACGGGACGGTAATCCGGCTGGATGGGGCCGTGCGGTTGCCGCCTCGGTGAGGGTGGCCCGTTAAGCTGGCCAGCTAATTAGGGAGGACCCCCTTCTTCGCCCTTGCGGGCGGCGGCGGGGTGGGAGGACACGACACGGCAGGGGAGGGCCACGTCGATGAACATGAACGCAGCAAGCTGGTTTGTAGATCGGCAGTTGGACGAGGGACGCGGCGCAAAGGTTGCGTTTCGTGAGGCAGCAGGATCGAAGCGCAGCCTGACCTACGGCGAGCTTGCCAGCACGTCGGGGCAGGTGGCCGGTGCCTTGCTGCGCGCAGGTGTGCGGCGCGAGGACCGCGCGGCGATGTTCGTGCTGGATCAGATCGAATTTCCCCAGATCTTTTGGGGGGCGCTCAAGGCAGGTGTTGTTCCGGTTCCGCTGAACACTTTACTGGCGACCTCTGTCTATCAAGTGATCCTGCAAGACAGCCGTGCCAGTGTCGCCTTTGTGTCCGAAGAGCTGTTGCCTGTGGTTCTGCCTGCCACGCGGGATTGCCCGGATCTGCGGCAGATCATTGTCATTGGCGGGGCTGTCGAGGGCACCACGGGGTTCACAGATTTCCTGCACGGCGCGCAAGAGCGGCCTGCGGTTGAATGCTGCGCGGATGAGGTGGCGTTTTGGCTTTATTCATCTGGATCGACGGGTCAGCCCAAGGGGGTGCGACACGTCCATAGTGCGATGCGGGCCACCTGCGAGACCTATGGCGCGAAGGTGTTGCAGATCCGAGAGAGCGACAGTGTGTTCTCTGCGGCCAAGCTGTTCTTTGCCTATGGTCTTGGCAATGGCATGACCTTTCCCATGTCGGTTGGTGCCACGGCGATCCTCTACAATGCGCGTCCGACGCCCGATACGATGTCTGCCGTGCTGGAGGCTGAAAAGCCGACGATTTTCTGCGGGGTTCCGACGCTTTATGGGGCGATGATCAATATGTGGGAAACACAGGGTCGTCATCCGGACGCACCGTTGCGCATCTGTATCTCGGCCGGAGAGGCCCTGCCCGCAGAGATCGGGCGCAAGTGGCAGGGTCTTTGGGGTGTCGATATTCTGGACGGAGTCGGGTCGACCGAGATGTTGCACATCTTTTTATCCAATGCGCCGGGTGATGTGGAATACGGCACCTCTGGCACCGCTGTGCCGGGCTATGAGATTCGGCTGGTGGACGAGACAGGGGCCGAGGTTGCACCTGGTGAGGTGGGCGAGTTGCTGGTGCGGGGGGCGTCCTCTGCGGCCGACTACTGGAACCAGCGCGGCAAGTCGCGCGGCACGTTCGAGGGCGAATGGACCCGCACGGGTGACAAATACGAACGCGCCGCGAATGGCCGGATGATCTACTGCGGGCGCACCGATGATATGTTCAAGGTCTCTGGCATCTGGGTCAGCCCGTTCGAGGTGGAACAGGCGCTGATCAGCCATGCCGCCGTGCTGGAGGCTGCGGTCGTTGCCAAGCGCGACGAAGAGGGTCTGGAAAAACCCAAGGCTTTTGTGGTGCTTAAACCCGGTCAAGAGGCCAGTGCGGTGGATGGGCTGAAAGAACATGTGCAGAACAAGATTGGCAAATGGAAATACCCGCGTTGGATCGAGGTGGTCGAAGATCTGCCAAAGACGGCCACAGGCAAAATCCAACGTTTCAAACTGAGAGAGGGGGCGTGATGGCCAAGTGGAGTGCAGAGGGTACGCTAAAGGCCGGGGGCAAAAACCTTGAATACCGCTGCTCTGGGCCGGCTCCGGATCAGGCGATGACCATTGTGCTGCTGCACGAGGGTCTTGGCTGCGCTGCGCTTTGGCGGGACTTTACCGAAAAGCTGGCGCAGGCGACCGGCATGGGTGTCGTGACCTATTCGCGCGCGGGGTATGGCGGGTCCGACCCTGCCGATCTGCCCCGTCCGCTGACCTATATGACCCACGAGGCGATGGATGTGCTGCCGCAGGTGCTGGATGCTGTGGGCGTTGACCGCTGTATCTTGATTGGACACAGCGACGGGGCGACCATTGCCGCGATCTATGCGGGCAGTATCGAAGATTTCCGGGTGCGGGGCCTTGCCCTGATGGCGCCGCATTTCTTTACCGAAGAGATGGGGCTGGCTGAGATTGCCAAGGCACGCGACGCCTTTGCCACTGGGGATCTGGCCGAACGCATGGGCAAATATCACTGCGATCCAGAGGCGACGTTTCGCGGCTGGAATGATGTCTGGCTTGATCCCGGTTTCAAGGATTGGAATGTGGCTGAGGTCATCGACTATCTGCGCATCCCGACGCTGGCTATTCAGGGGCGCGAGGATCAATACGGCACGCTGGCGCAGATTGCCGAAATAGAGGACAGGTCTTACGCGCCCGTTGAGACGCTGGTCCTTGATGACTGCCGTCACGCCCCGCATGTGGATCAGCCGCAGGCCGTGTTGGACGCTGTCGCCGAATTCGCCGCACGTCTGGAACGGATCGAAGCGGCGGTTGTCTAGACGGCATGACAGATGCGTCTATACCTCTGCCGCTGCACGCCTATGTGCCCGGGGTGAACGCGCGTCCCGCCGAGGGGGCATTTGACGCGATCCGCGAAACCGTGGCTGCGGGTATGACAGAGGCAGAGTTGGCCGCGACGCAGGCATTTCGCACTGGATTGATTTATCTGGACTCAGGGTATTTCTGGGAAGCCCACGAGGTGTTGGAGCCGGTCTGGATGGTATGCCCTGAACAGAGTGCGGCGCGACAAGTGGTGCAGGGCCTGATCCAACTTGCCAACGCCAATTTGAAAGTGCTGATGCGCCGTCCCCGTGCGGTGTTGCGGCTATGCGATATTGCACGGGGACATTTTGAGAGAGCCATGGATTTGGGCGGCGAGCATGTGATGCATATTGGGATCGCAGAGAGACTCGCGCAGGTTGAGGCTCTGAAACTGGAACAAAATGTGCATTATAGTGCAATAAATATGCCAATAATAGAGGCTGATGTATGAATTTGCCAAAATATAGCATTATTATGCATGAAATGATTGACGCAACTGGAAAGATAGCATATACGTGCTGTCATCAAGAGACCGAAGGAACACCCCATGAGCAAGGTCATCGAGTTTCAGACCGACCCCGGTGCCTACCGCCACTGGCGTGTGGACTATGAGGGCGCGGTTGCGAATCTCTATATGGATGTGGACGAGGATGGCGGCTTGTTCGAGGGCTATCAGCTAAAGCTGAACTCGTATGATCTGGGCGTGGATATCGAGCTTGCCGATATCGTGCAGCGGATGCGATTTGAACATCCCGAGGTCAAAGTGGTGGTCATGCAGTCGGGCAAGGACCGCGTCTTTTGTGCGGGCGCGAATATCCGGATGCTGGGCGGTGCGGCGCACAGCCATAAGGTGAATTTCTGCAAATTCACCAACGAGACCCGCAATACATTCGAGGCGGCCGAGGCCGACAGCGGTCAGAAATACATCGTCGCTGTAAAAGGTGCCTGTGCGGGCGGCGGGTATGAACTGGCGCTGGCCTGCAACTACATCATGCTGACGGACGACAGCACGTCCTCGGTGGCGTTGCCAGAGGTGCCCCTGCTGGCGGTTTTGCCCGGCACCGGTGGTCTGACCCGGATCACCGACAAACGCAAGTTGCGCCGGGATCGCGCGGATATCTTTTGCTCGACTGAAGAGGGCATCAAGGGCAAGAAGGCGAAGGACTGGAACCTTGTGGACGAGGTTGTCGCCAACTCTAAATTCGACGCCACGGTGCAAGAGCGGGCGCGTGACTTTGCTCGGGCGTCGAATAAACCGGATGTGACCGAGGGCATCAAACTATCCCCGCTCAAGAAGACCGTGACCGACGACGCGATCATTTATTCGCTGGTCGAGGTCGTGCTGGACCGTGCGGCGCGACGCGCGACGATCACTTTGCATGGCCCGGACGAACCTGTGCCCGCTGACATGGATGCCTTTACCGCGCAGGGCGATCAGGCCTATATGCTGCGCCTCGCCCGAGAGTTGGACGACGCGATCCTGCATTTGCGCCTTAACGAGATGGAGGCCGGTCTGCTGGTGTTCCGCGCTCAGGGCGACGCCGATCTGTTCGCGGCGCACGAGGCGCTGCTGGCCGAAAACGCCGATCATTGGTTGGCCAATGAAGTACGCCACTATTGGAAGCGGATCCTGAAACGCATCGACGTCACGTCCCGTTCCATGATTGCCTTGGTCGAACATGGCAGTTGCTTTGTCGGTGTGCTGGCAGAGGTCCTGTTTTCAGTGGATCGCAGCTACATGATGGTAGACGAGTTCGACGGCGACAACCGCCCCATGGCCGTGATCACGCTGACAGAGGCGAATTTTGGCCCCTATCCCATGGGCAACGGGTTGACCCGGCTTCAAACCCGCTTTCTTGGTGATCCCGATCATCCCGCCGCGCTTGAGGCGCACAAAGGCGAGGCGATCGAGGCTGAAGACGCCGACGCGCTGGGCCTTGTGACGATGATCCTCGACGACATCGATTGGGACGACGAGATTCGCATTTTTATGGAAGAGCGCGCCTCGTTCAGCCCCGACGCGATGACGGGGATGGAGGCGAATTTGCGGTTTGCTGGCCCCGAGACGATGGAAACCCGGATATTTGGCCGCCTGACCGCATGGCAGAACTGGATTTTCAACCGACCCAATGCGGTGGGTGAAGAAGGCGCGCTGCAACGCTACGGCACGGGTCAACGCGGTAATTATGATATGGAACGGGTGTGATCCGACCGAATTTTCGTCAAAAATTCATGCCCCGCACACTCCGAGAGGGAAACCCAAGATGTTAGACCTAATCAACGTCAGTTATGACACGCAAATTCCGAACAATGTCGGCCTGTCCGAGGACAAGAAGGTGCTCAAGGCACTGGAAAAATGGCATCCCGGGTACATCAATTGGTGGAATGATCTGATCCCACAGAATTTCCAAAATTCAATGGTTTACCTGCGCACCGCCGTTTCGGTCGATCCCAAAGGCTGGGCAAAGTTCGACTATGTGAAGATGCCTGAATATCGCTGGGGTGTTCTGCTGGCCCCGGCTGTCGAGGATCGTCGCATTCCCATGGGCGAACATGCGGGCGAGTTGGCTTGGCAAGAGGTGCCCGGCGAATACCGCAACATGCTCAAGCGTCTGATCGTGATTCAGGGCGACACAGAACCGGGCTCGGTCGAACAGCAACGCTTTCTGGGTCTGACCGCTCCGTCACTCTACGACATGCGCAACCTGTTTCAGGTTAATGTTGAGGAAGGTCGTCACCTTTGGGCGATGGTGTATCTCTTGCAGAAATACTTCGGCAAGGATGGCCGCGAAGAGGCAAACGACCTTCTGGTGCGCTCGTCCGGGTCCGAAGAATCCCCGCGGATGCTGGGGGCCTTCAACGAGGAAACGCCGGATTGGCTGTCGTTTTTCATGTTTACCTATTTCACGGACCGCGACGGCAAGATGCAGCTGGAATCTCTGGCACAATCGGGCTTTGACCCGCTGTCGCGCACCTGCCGCTTTATGCTGACCGAAGAAGCGCATCATATGTTCGTCGGTGAAACCGGCGTGGGCCGCGTTATTCAGGCGACCTGCGAGGCGATGAACAAGGCGGGGATCACCGACCCCTATGACATTAACAAGATCCGCGCGCTGGGCGTCATTGACCTGCCGACGATCCAGAAAAAGCTGAACCTGCATTACACCTTGTCGCTGGATCTGTTCGGGCAAGAGGTCTCGACCAACGCTGCCAACGCCTTTAACTCTGGCATCAAGGGTCGCTATATGGAGCAGCGGATCGACGACGATCACAGGCTGACCAACGACACCTATCAGGTGCGTAATATCGTCGATGGCAAGATCGTGCTGCAAGATGTGCCGGCCTTGACCGCGATCAACATGCGTCTGCGCGATGACTATGTGCGCGACGCTGCCGGCGGTGTCGGCCGTTGGAACAAGCTGATCGCCAAACAGGGGATCGAGTTCGCGATGAAAATGCCGCACGAAGGCTTTCATCGTCAGATCGGCCTCTTTAAAACGGTGAGTGTTACGCCTGACGGTGATATCATTCCGAAAGAGGACTGGGACGCGAAAGCCACAGATTGGCTGCCAAGCAAGGCCGATGGTGACTTTATCCAGTCACTTATGGTGCCCTGTTATGAGCCGGGTCAATTCGCCAGCTGGATCGCTCCGCCAAAGGTTGGCATTGACAACAAGCCCGGTGATTTTGAATACGTTAAGCTACACATGGCGTAACACTGATGTCGTAACACTGTCTGGCCCCTCTCTCGCCAAGAGGGGGCCCGCATGGATCAACGGAAGGGACTCCTATGATCGTCGACCGAAAAATCGCAACCGCCCCCCGGACAGAGGCGCTGGCCCATGATGTGGCGGGGCTGCCAGACCCCTTTATCGGCTGCGAGGGGTGTCGGGGGGTCTGTGCCGCGATGATTGACGCGATGGTTCTGCCGGATCTCATCCTTGCCACACGCACCCATTCCAATTCCGCCACGTGACCGATGAATAAGCCTCTAAAGCAGCATCTGATCGATCCAGAGGTCTGCATCCGCTGCTACACCTGCGAGATGACCTGCCCGGAAGAGGCGATAGAGCATGACGACAACAACGTCGTCGTCAATGCGGACCTGTGCAATTTCTGCATGGCCTGTATTCCGGTTTGCCCGACCGGGTCCATCGATGAATGGCGGGTGGTGGCAGAGCCCTATTCGCTGGAAACGCAATACGAGTGGGAAGAACTGCCAGAGCAGGCAGAGATCAGCACAACGCTGGCAGAGACAGACACAGAGGCGCTGGACGACGCGATTGCCAAGCTTTTGGCCGATGCGCATCAAGGCGCGGGGGGCAAGGCCAAGGCCCCGGCCAGTGCCTCAAAGCCTGCGATCAATCTCTACAACCTCGGTCGTCCCGCCAAGGCAGTGGTGCAGGGCAACTACCGCCTGACCGACGCCACCAGCGATACCGATGTGCGCCACATCATCCTCAGCTTTGGCGATCAACCCATGCCTGTGCTAGAGGGGCAAAGCGTCGGCATCATCGCGCCCGGTAAGGACGCAGATGGCAATGCCCACCTTCCCCGGCTTTATTCCATTTCCAGCCCGCGGGACGGCGAGCGGCCCAGCTACAACAATATCTCTTTGACCGTGAAGCGTGAAGATCAGGGTCTCTGCTCGAACTACATCTGCGATCTTGAAAAGGGTGGCGAGGTGCAGGTCACCGGGCCGTTTGGCTCGACTTTCCTTATGCCCGATGATCCACAGGCGCGGTTGCTGATGATCTGCACCGGAACCGGGTCCGCCCCCATGCGTGCCTTTACCATGCGTCGTCAGCGCACCACCAAGGGTGAAAACGGCGGAATGGTCATGTTCTTTGGCGCGCGCAATCCCGAAAGCCTGCCTTATTTCGGTCCGCTCAAGAAAGTGCCTGACAGCCTGTTGAAAACCCATCTGGTCTATAGCCGTGTAGACGGTCAGCCCAAGGAATACGTGCAGGACCGCATTGCGGCAGAGGAAGACGTGGTGGCGGAAATGCTGGCCGATCCAACCACCCATATCTACATATGCGGGTTGCGCGGAATGGAAGAAGGCGTTGACAAGGCGATGACCAACATCGCCGAAAGCATTGGTCATCAATGGGTTGCCCTGCGGGACGTGATGCGCGACGAAGGTCGCTATCACGTGGAGACCTATTGAGTGCCAGCCTCCGTGCCAGAGATCTATAGTCACGAAATCCGTGTGTCATGGGGCGACTGCGACCCGGCCAAGATCGCCTACACCGGCCGCCTGCCGGCCTTTGCGCTAGAGGGAATCAATGGCTGGTGGGAGCATGTCTTGGGTGGCGATGGCTGGTTCCAGATGGAACTTGATCGCAATCTGGGTACGCCTTTCGTGCATCTGTCGATGGACTTCCGCTCTCCGGTCACGCCGCGACACAGGCTGGTCCTGCGGGTCTGGCCGCTGAAACTGGGCGAAAGCTCTATCCGGTTTCATGTGGACGGCTCGCAAGATGGAACCCTGTGCTTCACCGGCACCTTCGTCTGCGTTTTCACTGTCGCGGATCAGTTTCGCAAGACGGTGCCCCCGCAGGCCATGCAAGACCAGATCCGTGCGTTCCTGCGGGATGACAACGGTAACCCTATCGGCGGATAGCAATGCCAACGTCCTGCCATAGCATATGCGCGCGCCGATCCAGTCTAGGGAAGTTTTCTGCCAAAACGGCCCAAGATCCTTTGTAACTTCTGTCGGATGCCCTAGTCTTTGTGCATTATAGTTCACGATCGGCGACCAAATGGACAAAGTTACCAATTCGCATGGACAAACCAACACCCCGGTCGACATGGACGGCGTGGTTAATGCCTTGACCACGCGCGTTGGGGACAGGGTGCGCAAGGCGCGCGAAGTCAAGGGCATCCCCCGCCGCGTGCTGTCTGACATTTCCGGTGTTTCGCCGCGCTATCTGGCGCAGCTTGAGGCGGGCGAGGGCAATGTGTCGATCGGCCTGCTGCAACGGGTGGCCATCGCGCTGGAGTTTCCGATTGATTGGCTGATTTCCACGGAAGACCCCTGGACATCGGACGTGTTGCAGGTCGCCGATCTTTATCGCGCGGCCAATCCCGAGGTGCGGGCCAAAGCGATGGCATTGCTGTGTCCGGACAACGAGGCGCACCAGCGCGCGCATCGGGTCTGTCTGACGGGCTTGCGCGGGGCGGGCAAATCGACATTGGGCGGGCTGATCGGCAAAGCGTTGGGCGTGCCGTTCGTCGAGTTGAACCGCGAAATCGAGGCACAGGCGGGAATGCCCGTCACCGAGATCCTCGCGCTTTATGGGCAAGAAGGTTACCGCAAGCTAGAGGCGCAGGCGCTGGACCGTGTCATCGCTGTCCACGGCACGCTTGTTCTGGCGGTGGCTGGCGGGATCGTGGCCGAGCCAGAGACATACGCCAAGTTGCTGCGCCACTTTCACACGATCTGGGTCAAGGCCAGTCCGCAGGAACATATGGACCGCGTGCGTGCGCAGGGCGACACACGGCCCATGGCCGGAAACCCAGAGGCGATGGATCAGTTGCGCTCTATCCTGACCAGCCGCGAAAGCCTGTACGACAAGGCGCTTGCACAGCTGGACACATCGGGGCGCACCACTGCGCAATCACTGGCCGATCTGCGCGCGCTGATCAAAGACCGCGCGTTTCTGGCGTGAGTGGTGATCCTGTGATGTCGCTTCAGGCAATCGGCCTGCGGCTGCAAGATCGCTTGCGCGTGGCGGTGGACGATCTGCTGCTGGACGGCACGAACCCTTGGGAATTGGACGAAGCCATGGTCGCGTATGGTTTTGCGATGGGGCCAAATGAGGCTCAGGATCTGGTGGGCCTGGATGTGGCTTACGCGAGGCGCAAGGCGAAGCTGCGTGATCCGCACCGCCGTTACGTGCTGATTTCTGATCGCATGGTGCAAGAGGGGCGTCTGGGGCGAAAGGTGGGTGTCGGGTGGTATCGCTATCCCGGCAGGGGTGGCAAGGTGATCGACCCACTGGTCGAGGATCTCTGCCGCGAAGAGGCGCATTTCGCCTGTGTGGAACGGCGTGACTTTACCGATGCCGAGATTTGCGAGCGGCTTGTGCTGGCGATGATCCATGAGGCGGCGGAGCTGATGAACGAAGGTGTCGGAAGCGCCCGGATTGACGCTGTATCGGGGGAATACCTGGGCACATCTCAAGCACAGCGAGGCCTGATCCAGATCGCGGATCGTCTTGGACCAGAGGCTGTGTTGGCGCGGCTGCAAGATCTGGCCAAAGAGTCTCTTGCAGACTGGAGCCCCGGCCATGTGGTGACACATTGCGCGGCCAAGGGGTTGCTGTTTGCAGAGTTCAGCGGATCAGGATCGCGCGAAAATCATTGACGTTGGTCCCCGTCGGTCCGGGCGCAAAGAGATCGCCCAAAGCCTCGAACCCGGTCCATGCGTCGTGACGCGACAGGATCTCTGTCGAGTCCATGCTTAACATGCGCAGACGATTGGCGGTTTGCCCATTGGCAAAGGCCCCGGCGTTGTCCTCTGATCCGTCGATGCCATCGGTGTCGGCGGCCAGCGCGGTAACACCCGTGACACCATTCAAGGCGTGCGCAAAGGACAGCAGGAACTCGCTGTTGCGCCCGCCCTTGCCACCTTTCCCGGTGATCGTGACGGTGGTCTCTCCACCGGACAGGATCAAAACGGGCGCGGTAAAGGGACGGTTGCGGCTGCGCACCTCGCGCGCGATGGCGGCATGAACCTTGCCCACTTCGCGCGCCTCTCCCTCTATCGCATCCGACAGGATTACGGCGGGGATGCCGGCATCTTGGGAAAGGGTTGCGGCGGCCTCCAGCGATTTGGCGGCAGAGGCGATCACATGCACCTCGTTACGCGCGAACACCGCATCGTCGGGGGAAGGGGCCGCACCTGTGTCACCCTTTATATGAGCAAGGATC
The DNA here is from genome assembly GCA_937901435.1 of uncultured Rhodobacter sp. Next base: position 40,649 of record CALGTJ010000714.1, read on the forward strand.
GCAGGCGGCAGGTCGATTTCATAGGCCCCGATCAAGGCCAGCGCATCGCTGCGGGACTTTTGGTCGGGCACCGTGGGGCCAGAGGCCACCTGTGCCGGGTCATCGCCGGGCACATCCGACACCACCAGCGAGACCACGCGCGCTGGATAAGCCGCAGCGGCAAGGCGACCGCGCTTGATCTGGCTCACCTGCTTGCGGATCGCATTCATCACCGAGATCGGCGCGCCAGACGACAGCAGCGCGCTGTTCAAAGCCGCCTCATCCGCCAGCGTCAGACCCTCGGGTGGGGCGGGCAACAGGGCAGAGCCACCGCCGCAGATCAGCGCGATGACCAGATCATCCTCGCCAAGGCCCGCGACCGCCGCGAAAAGCGCCTCGCTTGCCGCTAAACCAGCCTCGTCGGGCACGGGATGGGCGGATTCCATGACGCGGATGGTCTTGCAGGGCGCGGCGTATCCATACCGTGTCACCACGACGCCTTCGACAGGTGTGGGCCACAGATCCTCGAACGCGGCGGCCATTTGTGCGGACCCCTTGCCTGCACCGATCACCACCGTTTTCCCCTTGGGCGCCTTGGGCAGATGTGCCGCCAAGGCCAGCCTGGGATCCGCCGCTGCCACAGCCGCCTCGAACAGCTGTGTCAAGAACTGCCGTTCGTCCGGATCAATGCGCTGCTCTGTCATCTCTTGCCCCTCTTCTGCCTCTTGGCGACTGTTCAATGCCTTGGCGTCGGGCGCAAGTCGTATTGCCAAGTCGCGTGGCCTATGATCTCGTTAAGCTCAGACATAAAAACGAAAGGCTCACGCCCATGCTGCACCCTCTGCTGACCCAAGATCACGTCGATGCCTTTCAGCGCGACGGAGTCGTTCTGGTCAAAGGCCTGTTCGCTGATCACGTCGAAACCATCCGCATGGGGATCGCCGAAAACATGGCCAATCCCGGGCCCTATGCGGCCGAGAACCTGAAGGCGGGCGAGGGCGGGCGATTTTTTGACGATTATTGCAACTGGATGCGGATCAAGCCGTTCGAGGAGGTTGCGCGCAGCTCTCCTGCCGCCGCCGTGGCTGCCGATCTGATGCGCTCTGACACGGTGCAGATGTTCCATGATCATGTGTTGGTTAAGGAACCGGGCACGTCCAAGCCGACCCCATGGCATCAGGATGCGCCCTATTATTTCGTGCAAGGGCAACAGACCGTCAGCTTTTGGTCGCCCGTCGATCCTGTGACGCAGGCGACCCTGCGCTGTGTGGCAGGCTCGCATCAATGGGAAAAGCCCGTGTTGCCAACGCGTTGGTTGTCAGAGACTAATTTTTACCCCGATGATGACGCCTATATGCCTGTGCCTGATCCGGACGCTGAAGGCATGGACATCCGCGAGTGGGAGATGGAGCCGGGTGATGCGGTCGCCTTTAACTTTGACATCCTGCATGGCGCGCGCGGCAATACCTCGACCAGCCGCCGCCGCGCATTTTCGCTGCGCCTCGTGGGGGATGACGCGCGCTATGTGGACCGCCCCGGTCCGACCTCGCCGCCGTTTCCGGGGCACGACATGACACCGGGTCAAAAACTGCGCGAGGACTGGTTCCCGACACTGTTCCTCCGTCCATGAGCGGACCTATCCTTGTGATCGGCGCGGGCATCATTGGCGCGTCGATTGCCTATCACCTGAGTGCGCGCGGCGCTCAGGTCACGGTGCTGGATCAGGGATTGCCTGCGACTGGGGCAAGCGGGTCGTCTTTTGGCTGGATCAACGCGAATTTTGTCGAGACGCCCGAATATTTTCGCCTGCGGCGCGCTGCAATTGATGCTTATGGCGCATTAGAGGCTGCGATTGATCTTTCGGACATCGTTCGGTGGACGGGATGTTTATGGTGGGAAGACGAAGGCAAAGCCATGGATGCGCATTTGGCGACGCTTGAGGCCCATGGCTATGAGGCGAAAAAGGTGACTGCGGTGCAAATTGCAGAACTGGAACCTGCGTTGATTGCGCCACCAGAGGCCGCAGTCCTGTCGCGGATCGAAGGGGCGGCTGATGGCGCGCGCCTGACCCGCAAGCTGTTGCAAGAGGCGGCCCGACTCGGCGCACAGATCCTGCCGGGCTGCATGGTCAAAGAGCTGACCCTAAGCGGTGGTCGTGTAACCGGGGCAGAGACGGAGATCGGTCGAATCAGCGCGGCTTGGGTGGTGATCGGGGCGGGTGTCGGCACGACGGCGCTGCTGGAACAGGCGGGGGTCACTCTGCCTGTCGTGCGAAAAACAGGCGCAATGCTGCAAACTTTGCCGACCGCCAAATGTCTGAATCACGTGATCATGTCGCCCGATGTTCACGCCCATCAACTGAGCGATGGCAGCCTGTTGATCGGAGAGATCTTTTCCGGCGGCGCGCCCTCGCAGATGCTATGCGACGATCCGAACGGTTTTGCGCGCGATATTCTGGCACGTCTTGAAAGGCGAGTGCCGGCCTTGGGTCAACTTACTTTGGCAGAGTGTCGGATCGGGCAACGTCCTGTTCCTGCGGATGGTTTTCCGGCCATTGGGGCGATTCCCTCGTTGGGCAATGCCTACGTCGCGGTGATGCACAGTGGCGTGACTCTGGCGGCCCTTGTCGGTCAGTTGGCCGCCAAAGAGCTGTTGGATGGTGCAAATTGCCCACAATTATCTGATTTTCGCCCCTCACGCTTTGGCCAAACAGGCGATTCTATGTCTTAAGGCACGCAATCTTTGGTAAATCATTGCGAAACAATGTGTTTCCATTTGTTCACATAGTGGCAATTTATTAGCCTCTGATTCTGCGTATATAAATGCGCGACCTAATGTTTTGTCTGTCAGGAGAATGTCCAAGTGCTCTATCGCCTAATCGCCTTCGCCCTAGCGTTGATTGCTATGCCGCTTGCCGCGTTGGATGCTCAGACTTCTGATCCCAAGATGCAGCTGCTGTTTATTGGTGCCTCGCCGGATGAGGGCGCGCCGGATGGCTTGCCCGACGATCTGCCGATCATTGCGATTGATGCTCTGCCCGAGGCCGGGGATGAACAGCAGGCGGTCTTTGCGGCGCGGTTGCGCTCTAACCCGGTGTCGACCTTTGTTTCGGCCCCCAGCGAAACCAACGCGCAGTTCGAACAATTCTTTCTGGTCACGCAGGTCAGCCTGCTGAAAGCGACCGAAGGCTATGAGATTTCGATTGGCGAAGAACGGTTTGGCCTGAACGACTTTGCCGACCGCGTGTCTGCTGTGGTTGACGCCTTCAATCCCCTGCACCGCCGCGTCGGCTTTATCCGCGTGACAGATCCGGCGGATGAATTCCCGCGTGCGATCTCTGAAATTCAGACCGCGTTGAACCGCATCGGGTTTAACATGCTTGTGGTGATGATCGGTGGTGATCCCGCCGGTGCGGCCTGTTCCGGTGCGCCCCAGCAAGCCCTGCATTACAGCATCATCAGCGGCCTTGCGGATCGTGAACCCTTTGGCAACGCGGATGGCGTTTCGACAGCGGGCGAAGTTGAATCCTACCTTGGCGGCGCGTTGAACCGCACCATTGCGCGCGATCCGGCCTGTGGTCCGAAATACAGCCTGCTGATCAAATCCAGCAATGACCCCGCACAAGAGCTGGTGGCTTATTCCGGTCGGTCCCTGTTCATGTCGATGGAAACGACACTGTACAATGAAACCTTCGAGGCCATGTTCCTGATGGAATCGCAGGACAAGGACAACGTTGAAAACTTCCTTGCGCAGTGCCTTTATTGTCCGAACGAGCGCGCTCTGTCCGACCGTCTGCGCGAGATGGAGGATTTTGCCCGTGCCAGCGCCCTAGAGGCCGATATCTGGAACCGTATCAAGAACGACGCCAAGCCAGAGCGTCTGGCGATCTACCTCAAAAACTGCTCGCTTTGTGCCTATCGCGAAGAAGTCGAATCAAGGATCGCAGAGTTCGAGGCCAAAGTCGCCGCATTTGAGGCAGAGGGCGTGGTCTTTCGTGCCGCGATGGACGGGCGCGATCTGGATGCGTTGCGCACCTACGCCGACACCTGCATAGCCTGCACCCATCAGGCCGAAGCCCGCGAAACCGTGGCAGCGATAGAGGCAGATGAAGAGTATCAGAAAGAGCAGGCCAGCCTGAAGGCCGCGCTGGAGTCCAAAGACCCGACGCTGATGCGTGTCTATATGGACAACTGCAAAATTTGTGATGGGGTCGAAGAGATCTCTGCCGCGCTGGCCATTGAGGAAAAGCGCGCAGAGTTCAGCGCGCCCTGCCTGAAACTCGCAGCCGTGCCGCAGCTTGGCGGTCCGCGTAAGTTAGAGGCCATAGATCAGGGCCAAGCTGGTCAAATCTGTGCGTCCGCAGCGCGTGAATTTCCTCAGGATGGTGTCCTGCAAACCACACTCGGCAGGATTTCGCAGGCGGCGGGTCAGTTTGACGACGCCAACCGTCTGTATGCGATCGGAATGAAGGCGAACGTGCCCTCTGCCTTTGGTCTGGCGGCCTATTCCCACTATGCCCCACCACAGGGCGGAGAGATCGATCTGGACACTGCCGAAGCCCTGGCCGTCAAGGGGGCCGAGATGGGTGACTGGCTGAGCCAAGAGATCCTGACGGTGCTCTATTCCAAAGATCTGGTGCCGGGCAAGACGCCAGTTGATGCCTTTGATATTGCAGAGAACATTGCCAATGAGGGCAACGCGCTGGCGCAGTTTTTCGTGGGGTATTATTATCTGACCGGAACGGGCGTTGATCTGAGTGAGGAACGGGCGGCAGAGTGGCTGGAAAAGGCCGTCGGTCAGGGGTACACCCACGCCTATTCCTTCCTTGCGGAACTGCATGAAAAAGGTGCGGTCGGCGGCACCGCCCTGCCAGAAAAAGCGGCGGATCTGTATTGGGAAGCACTCGTTAAAGGCGATCCAACCGCGACAGATCGACTCACAACGCAACTTGGCAGCCGCGATCGCGATGTAATTCGTATAATCCAAGAAAAACTTCGCGGTCAGGGGGTTTATCGCGGCACTGTGGATGGTATTGCGGGACCGGGGACTATCGCCGCTGTTCGGCGATATTCGGAGTCTCTGACTGAACAAGGGTAAGTGGGGCGTATGAGCGGTTTGTCTTGGGTAAAACGCAGCGTTGCGGCGGCGCTTGCTGTTGTGATGTTGTCGCCAGCAACGGCAGCCACCATTGCAGAGGGTGATTGCCCAAAGCAGCCTACACGGATCATCGTTCTTGGTGACTCTCTTGCCGATGGCCTTTGGGGCTCTTTGTACCGTACCTTTTCCCGCTGCAAATCCGTCGAAACGGTCCGTGTGACCAAAGTGTCGGATGGGCTTGCCCGGACCAGCGATGCCGGATGGCTTCAGCGGTACGCGCAGGAAAAGACTCGTCTCGACACCAAGGTGAGCGACATCGTTGTCGTGCAGATGGGTGCAAACGACATCACGACAATCCGCAACGGATCGAGCAGAGAATCCTTTGCCGCCGGAAATTGGAATGCGGTATATTCCAATCGTGTGGCGGCATTGACCGCAGGGCTGAAGGCCAAGGCGGCGGATGTCATTTGGTTTGGCCTGCCTATCGTCGGCAAGTCAAACTTTGAAGGGCCGTACCAAACTATATCGGGACTTCAAAAAACCGCGGTGAAGCGTGCTGGGGGCACCTTCATCGATATACATGACCACACGAAGTTTGGCACCGGAAGCTTCGCGATGAACGGGTCATATCAAGGGCGTCTGCAACAGTTGCGTGCTCCGGATCAGGTGCATTTCACCAAATCTGGCTACGACTATGTAGCGCAAGTGGTTCTGGACGATCTGACCAGGTTCACGCGGGAAAGGGACCGCCGTGCGGCGTTAAAAAATGTTGAACTTCAGTAGCCTAAAGTTTTTTGGTGTTGTCGCCGCCCTGTTCACAGCTGCCTGTGGAACAGAGCCGCGAAGCGCCGGTGCACAGGATCTGTCAGTCCTGTTTCACAAACCCGCCTCTGCCATTCAAAACGCCGCACCTCAGGTTCTGACCCGGCCCACGCGCAGCTTTAGTGCGGATGATCCGGCCCGGATCCTTGTGATCGGTGACAGTCTGTCCGAAGGGTTCGCAATCTTCCTTGATCGCCGCGTCAAAGAGCGCAAGCTGGCCGCAGTGGTCATCAACCGCGGTCGTAACACCAGCGGGCTGGCGCGCAGTGATTTTTACGACTGGCCTGCGAATTTTGCGTCGATTGCCCCGGCAGAGCGCCCCGATATCGTGATCGCGCATTTCGGATCTAACGATAACCAGTCGATCATTCGATCTGGGGGGACTGTGCGCCATGGCAGTGACGGCTGGAATGAGGCCTATCGCCAGCAGACCCGCAAGATCCTTGAAACGGCCGCACAGAACAACACGATGTTCTATCTGATCGGGCCTGCGCCGGATCGGGGCACAAACCTCAACCGGCATCTGACCAACGTCAATCCCATTTTCCGCGAAGAAGCAGAGGCGCACTCGGCCCGCTATTTCCCGTTGTCGCCTTTCGCGGCAGGGCCAAACGGCGAATATTCCAAGGTTGTTCAGGTCAAGGGCGTGCCGACCAGCATCCGCAGCGGCGATGGCAGTCACTTTACCGGCGTGGGCTATTATCTGGTGGCCGACAAGCTGTTAGAGGATATCTCGACCGTGGTGCCAAGCATCTTCAACCCCACCAAGCTAGAGCTTGCGGGCGTTCTGCAATAGGTCGTCCCGTCTGAAAGCCGCCCGAAATTAACTGTGGGTCACAGTTAGATATTTGCGTTTGAAAGCCGTTGTGTCATCAACGGCTTTCACAGTTTCTTATCCCTTCTTTGACGTCAGACGCCCATGGTCTTTCCCACCCTTCAGTTCATCGTCTTTTTCTTCTGTGTTCTGGCACTGAATGGAATGGTCTGGTCGCGCCCGGTCTGGCGCAAGGCCATGCTGATCGCGGCGTCTTATGTGTTTTACGCCGCATGGGATGTGCGGTTTCTGGCGCTGATGATCGGCGTGTCGCTGATCGCGTGGCTTGCGGGGATTGGGGTCACCAAGCCGGCGCTGCGGACCTTTAGCAAAGTGACCAGTATCACCCTGCTGATCCTGACGCTGGGCGTGTTCAAATACTTCAACTTCTTCATGCTGAGCTTTTCGCAGCTGTTGGAAGGCACCGCCTTTGCCCGCGACCTGCAATGGATCAGCATCATACTGCCCGTTGGCATCTCGTTCTATATCTTTCAGGCAATTTCCTATGTGATGGATGTAGATCGCGGCGACGTCCCCGTGCGCCGCAATGCAACTGACGTGTTCCTGTTCATCTCGTTTTTTCCGCAACTTGTTGCCGGACCCATTGTGCGCGCGGCGCATTTCCTGCCCCAGATCGACAATCCCAAAGCCCCGGACAGGGCCGCGCGCGCGCTGGCGATTATCCTGATCCTGATGGGATTGTTCAAAAAGATGGTCGTCGCCAATTACCTGTCTGTGCTGATCGTCGATCCGGTCTATGCGCTGCCCGACGGGCAAAACATGATCACGGCCACGGCGGCAATGCTGGGCTATGCGATCCAGATTTACTGCGACTTTTCGGGCTATTCCGATATCGCCATCGGTATCGCACTGTTACTTGGGTATGAATTCCATCGCAATTTCAACCAGCCTTACCGCGCGCACAGCTTGCGCAACTTCTGGCAGCGCTGGCATATCTCGCTGTCCACATGGATCCGCGATTATCTGTATATCCCCTTGGGCGGCAATGTGGGTGGCGCGCTGCGCAGTGGGATTATCGTGGTGCTGACCATGACCCTTGCCGGTCTATGGCATGGGGCGGGGTGGAATTTTCTGCTGTGGGGGTTCGTGCATGGCGCGGGTCTGGCCGTCGAACGCATGTTCCGCGCGCGAAATTTTGCGTTGCCCTATTGGTTGGCGGTCTTTGTGGTGTTTGTCATCGTCTGCCTGCTTTGGGTGCCATTCCGCGCAGCTGATTTCTACGAGACCAAGGCGATGTTCACTGCTCTCTTTACCCTCGACGGCTTTGCCCCGGCCGAGTTGAGCGCGACAATCTGGGGCCTGATTGCTGTCGGTTTCGTGATCAACATTCTGCCGATGCAGTGGCTGGGGCGCAGTCAGGCGATCCTGTCGCATGCCCCCGCCTCTGTGCAGGCGGTGATTCTTGCCATTGGCGTCTGGGGGATATTCGCAGCCGCCCAAGACGGCGTCGCTCCCTTTATATATTTCCAATTCTGAGCCATGACCCCATGAAACGCTTCACAATTACGCTTATTGCCTGCCTCGCTGTGGCTTGGTTGCTATCAGGGGAAAGGTTTTTGGATAGTGTCTTTGAAATGGTAGATTTGGGCCAAGTCGATGATATCATCATAGAAAGGGTAATTTGGTTAGAAGAAAGAAAGGCGAGTCTGGGACTGCCGGATGTATTTGGAGCGATACGACAGTCGCTCCACAACGTTCTGGGCTTGGGGTAATATGGATTGGACACGACGCAAGGCGCTTGGCGCCTTGGGTGCAGCCGCGTTCGCCGCGCACCCGCTGACAGCCTCTGCAATAGAGACAGAGAGCTTTGGCATCGACTATTTGGAAAACCTCGGCAAACCGGGTGCAATGAATCCCAAGGTGGCCTTTATTCCACCCAGCAAAATTGACGCGGCCTACAGCCATGTCATCTATGTGAACACCGCCACGAATTCGAAGGGCGGTCAAAAAATGTGGGTGATAGAACGCGCCGGGTCTGGTTGGAAGCTGGCCCTTTGGGACGAAAAATACTGGGGCAAAAAAGGCGTCGATGGCGAGCCGCCTTATTCCTGGCTGGTTTCGACCGGGCGGCATTATCCCGGCGAAAAACGCGCAGGACCAACGCCGCTGGGCATTTTCAACGTGGATGATCGTGCGTCACGGCATCGTCGCGGCTGGGGTAGTCCGGGGATGTATAATTCTATCTATATCGATCTGCACTATGGCGGCGGGCGGATCTCTGGCGTTGCCATGCATGGCACGACGGGTGGCATGTACAAACGTCTGGGCCGTGCCGACAGCCACGGCTGCGTGCGCATGACCCAAGGCAACGCAGAGCAGGTGTGGCAGATGTTCCATCCGGGCAGCAAACCCGGTCAGGCCTCGCCACTGTGGTCAGAGGCCGTACCGCGTTTCTTTACGTCCGAGCCGAACCAAAGCCGCAGCGCGCGCTATGGATATGTGCGTGATGGGTCAATCCTGACCAACGCGTCGGGTCAACGCCTGACCAAGCCGGGGTACTCTGCGTTATTCGTGTATTTCCGGGACGATCTCTGATGCAATTGTGGCGACTGCTGACTTTTGTGGTCGCCGCATCCTGTGTGGGGGTCACCGCGCAGGCGATGACCTGCACGCCGCAGGTGAAATACATCTCTGCCCCCGTGAATCGCTGCTTTGGCAGTGATGTGTTGCGCATCACCGCTGTGGGTGATGTGCTGCTGCATTCGCCCCTGCAACGGCGTGGCTATAGTGATGCCAACGGTTTTCGCAGTCTCTGGCGCGAGGTCGAGGCGTATTTTCGCGCCGCTGATATCAATTATGCCAACCTCGAAGGCCCGGTTGCGCCCGGTCGCACAAAGGGCTTTGGCAACGCCACTGATCCGGGCAAGGTCTTTGATAACCGGGTGTATTCGTCTTATCCGCTGTTCAACTATCACCCCAGCATCATCACCGATCTGAAAAACGCAGGCATCACGCTGGTCTCGACGGCGAATAATCACTCGCTTGATCGTGGATCCAGCGGGGCCGACCTGACGATAGATAATTTGCAGGCGCAGGGTCTGCCCTATTTCGGTACCATCAAGGCCGACGCGCCGCGCGATTTCGTGACCTATACCAGTACAAAGATGGGCAAATTGGCGTGGATCGCCTGCAGCTATTCGACGAACGGCGTGAATGACCCTAAAAACCAGGTGCTGATGTGCTATGGTGACCGCGAGGAATTGCTGGGCATCATCGCCACAGAGGCCGCGCGCCAAGAGGTTGCGGGTGTCATCGTCACGCCCCACTGGGGCTACGAATACCAGCATTCGCCCAACGCTAACCAGCGGCAACTGGCCAAGGAACTGGTCGCTGCCGGAGCGACGGCTGTGATCGGAACGCATCCGCATGTGGTCCAGCCGTGGGAATATGTTGCGCGCCTCGATGGCAGCCAAAGCCTTGTGATCTATTCTACCGGCAACTTCGTGTCCGGGCAGGTCGGTATTGCCAAGCGCACCGGCGTCTTGGCGTGGATAGAGCTGTGCCGCCAGATGCCATCATTCGATCTGGCCAGTGCGGTGCAGTCGCGTCTGGCCGTGTCGCGCGCCGGATGGGTCGCGCTTAGCATGACACGCACGGCCGCCGGGCCAGAGGTTTTTGTCGCCTCGCCTGCCTCTAAAGGGGTCGTCAAGCAAAGCTATGACCTTGCTGCGAAATACCTGCCCAAAGACGGGCTGACGGCAGATTTGACCTGCTCAACTCCAGAAACCAAACCCACCCAAGACTTGGTCCAACTGCAATGATCCGCGCGTTTGCTCTTTTCGTGGCCATGGGTTTGGCCGCGCCGGTCGCCAATGCGCAGAACCTGCTGGACGCCTTTCTTGCACCTGCCAAACCGCGCGTGCCCTTTGTCAGCGCCGAAACCGCGGGCAAGCCCTTTCCCGATGCGCGCGCCAAGGGTATTCTGGCGTTTCGCGGCAATCCGACCCGCACATGGTACGGCACTGGCACCTTGCCGCGCAAACCTGCGGTGTTGTGGCGGCGTGGGCCATATTGCGGGCTGTCCACCGATGGCGCAGGCACGCGGCAATGGTGCGGCTCTGGCTGGACGGGCCAACCTGCAATCCGCGCCGATACGGATCCGGTCGAGGTGATCTTTGGTGCCTACGACCACCGTGTGCATTTCCTGAACAAGGACACAGGCGAGGACATTCGCGCGCCGTTCAAGACGGGTGATATTATCAAGGGCAGCGTGTCTCTTGACCCCTCAGGCGCGCCGTATCTGTATTTTGGCAGCCGCGACAATTATCTGCGCGCGGTGCGTCTGGACGCGGATAAAGCGACAGAGGTCTGGCGGCAAAGCTCTATCAGTGGCGATGGGGTGTGGAACAACGACTGGGATGCGAACCCGCTGATTTTAGGGGATTACCTGCTGACCGGGTCAGAGAATTCGTGGTTCTACGTAGTCGACCTGAACCGCGAGGGCAACACCATTGCGCCCAAGCTGATCAACCGCATCGCGGGCTTTACGCCAGAGTTGTTCCGCGCGATTGGCGACAGGATGGTCAGTATCGAAACCTCGACGCTTGCAGTTGGTTCTAACGTCTACTTCGGCAATTCGGGCGGTCTTGTGCAGGGCTATTCCATTGCCAAACTGATTGCAGGCGCCACGCGGCAAGAGGCGATCACCTTTGAATTCGCTACCGGCGACGATCTGGACGCCACGCTGATTGCCGATGAAAAAGGCATGATCTATGCCGCTATCGAGGATGAACGTGGGCCGTCAGCGACCAAAAACGCCTCTGGTCAGTTGGTCAAGCTGAACCCGGCCAATCCCAAAGACCCCATTGTCTGGTCGCTGAAAATCCCCGGTCGGATCGGTGGCAAGGGTGGGCTGTGGGCCACGCCCGCGCTGGCAAAAGGGCATCTTTATGTGCCGACCCACAAAGGTGGGATGCTGACCGTTGACGCCGCCACGGGTCTGGTCACCTCGGAAATTGCTATGCCTGCACATGGCTGGTCGTCGCCTGTGGTGCTGGGCGACGAATTGCTGGTGCCCGATTGCCTTGGCGATCTGTGGAAATTCTCGCTGGCGGACCCCGCCAAACCTCGACTGGTCTGGAAATGGGACGTGCCCGGTGCAGGCTGTTGGGAAAGCACGCCTGCTGTCTGGGACGGCATTATTTATCTTGGCAATCGTGATGGCTATTTCTATGCTATTGGCGAAGCCCAACCCACGGAGGTTCTTGCAGATGTCCGTATTCAGTAGGGCGCTCGCCTGTCTTGCCCTTATCGCAACACCCATGCTGGTGGCCGCGCCAGTCGCCGCGACAGAATTGGTCATCACCTTTGGAGGTGACGTGAATTTCGCCCGCACGCGGCAAAATCCGCTGCCTGACCGGGTGGTGAAATTCGGCTATCACAGTCTGGACAGCCTGACAGAGATCGTGTCTCAGGACTGGGACGGTGACGTGAACTTTGTGAACGCCGAAACGGCTGTTGCGGCACAGAATGGCCAGCTACAATATGGCAAGGCCTTCGTGTTTCGCAGCCACCCGGACCAGTTTCGCCACCTTATGGACCTTGGCGTGAACGCGTTTTCCCTTGCGAATAACCACGCCTTTGATCATGGGCGCAAGGGGCTGGCGGATACCTATAGCTTTTTCAAAGGGGCCGAGAAATCCTATGGTCCGATGTTATATGCGGGCATTGGCACCTCTGCGACGGCCTTCAAGCCCAAGGTCATGACGGTCAAGGGCGTGCGCGTGGCCATGTCCGCGGTCAGTTTTGGCAGCGGGTCGTTCTCGCCAACGCCAAATCAGGTGGGCATGGCCTATCTCTTTGCCCCTAGCCAATATGAAAAAGTCTTGCAGGGCCTCAAAAACGTCAAAGCGGATCTAAAGCTGTTATCAGTCCATTACGGGACAGAGAATTACACGGGTCTTAATCCCGGTCAGGCGGCGCTCTATCGACGTGCAGTTGATGAGGCCGGGGTGCATCTGGTGATCGGGCACCACCCCCATGTGGTGCGCGGGGTAGAGGTCAGCCCTGAAAAGGATGCGGCGATCTTTTATTCGCTGGGCAACCTGTTGTTCATTGGCGGTGCGCAAAAAGACACCCATAGCCTTGGCCTTGATTACGGATTGCTGGGCAAGGCCTATTTTTCGGTCAAAGGCGGCAAGGCCCATCTGAACGCGCTAGAGGCTGTGCCGTTCAAAGGCGTCCACCTAAAACCTGTGCGCCCGCCCGCCTATCGCGCCAAGGCGACGATCGACCATCTGAACGGGTTGTCCAGACGCACCGTCGGGGACCGCGCAGCCAAGTTCAAGATCACCACCCCCGACGCGCCGCGCGGTCTGGCCTGCTACGGTGGGCCATATGGTCCGCGCGCCAAACGTCTGTGCTGTGCAGAGGAAAAAAGCCTGCATTGCCAACTGCCTGACCTGATGTAACCCAACCGTCTGTGGCACCCGGTTTCTCGAAAGGACACTGCTATGATCCCCCGCCCCGAGGCACCCAATCAACTGGCGATCACCTTTTTTTATTACCGCGATCTGGCGGGGGCGATGGCCTATTACGAAGACGTGCTGGGCCTGAAACTGGCCATCGATCAGGGCTGGTGCAAGATTTACCGTATCGCAGAGGGCGCGCATGTGGGTCTGGTGGACGAGGCGAAAGGCATGAACAAATGGCACGCCGACAAGCCGGTGCAACTGTGCATCCGCGTGCCGGATGTCACAGCGTGGTACGCCTATGCGCAGGACCGCAACCTTGATAACTTGTCAGAGTTGTTCAGCAACGAGGCCCTTGGCATTCGCGCCTTTGTGTTCAACGATCCCGAAGGCTATCAGATCGAAATGCAGTCCGCGACGCGCGCAGGCGCTTAGCCAGACAGCCCCAGCCATATAGTTCTAATCGGACAGTCTTAACCGAACAGTCGTCGGCGCAATGAAAGAGAGCAGCATGTTGGATGAAACCGCAAAGGGCGTCTTTACGATTGCCTGCACCCCCTTCATGCCCGACGGGGCGCTGGATCTGGACAGTATTGAGTCCATGGTCGATTTTTACCTCGACAAGGGCGCGACGGGGCTGACCATTCTTGGGATGATGGGCGAGGCGGGCAAGTTGTCGTCTGACGAGGCTGTGACGGTGGTCAGGCGTGTGGTCGCGCGCACCGATGTGCCGGTTGTCGTGGGTGTCTCTGCCGCCGGGTTTGCCCCGATGCAAGCGCTGGCGAAAACAGCGATGGACAGTGGGGCCGCGGGGGTCATGGTCGCGCCACCGATGACGCTGCGTACCGATGACCAGATCATTGGCTACTATCATAACGTGGCCGAAACGCTGGGTGAAATCCCTTGGGTGCTTCAGGATTTTCCACTGTCCACGACGGTCCAGATCTCGACCAAGGTGATCCTCAAGATCGTAGAGGATTGCCCGACCTGCGTGATGCTGAAACACGAGGACTGGCCGGGGCTGGAAAAGATCACCGCCCTGCGCGCCGCCTCTGATGCGGGCGCGCGGCGGATCTCGATCCTCTGCGGGATGGGCGGGCAGTTTATCCTAGAGGAAATGCTGCGCGGTGCGGACGGGGCGATGACCGGCTTTGCCTATCCCGAGATGATGGCCGATGTGATCGCTGCCCTTGCCGCCGGAGACGAGACCCGCGCACGCGACCTGTTCGACATCTACCTGCCCTTGGTGCGCTACGAAAGCCAGCCGGGTCTCGGCCTTGCTGTGCGCAAACATATCTTGGCGCAACGCGGCGCGATTGCCCATGCAACTTTGCGAAAGCCGGGCGGCGGGCTGACCGCGTTTGCGATTGGCGAGGTTGAGGCTTTGGTCGCGCGGCAAAATCAGAAGTTGTAGCGGGTTGGGCTGTTCAGTTGGTGGTGAGAGATTTTTGACGAGCAGTGGGATCCTGAATTGAACATATCACCCGTTGGGCGACGTCAAAGCTTACGTCACGACCGGATATATCGGAACACCGCAGAGGCCAACCAGCCTGCGACAATCGCAATCACCAGCGACAGGATGCCATAGATCAAGGGCTGTTCGTGGGCGAGGGTATAGACCCAGCGTTCCAGCCCGACCTTTTGCACGTAGATCGTCGTCTGGTACTGATCGACGACCTTGCCGCCGCGCGTCAACAGGATGCGGGCTATATAGTCGCCCTCTGTCAGGTTGGCGGGCAGGGTGACCGAGGTGTTGAACAAGGTTTCTTGTGCCACTGTCACGGCGCTTTCATTCAACTGATAGAGGTCTTTTCTCTCACGGATCCGGATCAGCGCGTCAGTAAAGCTTTCGCTGTCCAGCACCGTCATCGGCGCACCGACTGACCGGATCGCGCGGGGAATGGACACCTGATTGCGCAGATCCTCGACATCGGTCAGCACGTCCTGAAACCCGGCAGAGGTGGCGATGGCGTAAAAACTGGGGGCGGCGTCAACGTCTACAGCATCTGTGTTGATCCAGATCCCGTATCTCTTTTCCTTGCGCCGCACTGTGACCGGCTCTGACGGACCCGCGACTGTGATGATCACTTGCAGCGGGCCGTCATCGACAGGGGGTGGTGCGGCGCGCTTGACCGCGCCAAAGATCAGGATTTCGGACCCATCAAAATTCGCGGTGATCGACACGCTGTTCTGGCTTAGCCCGGCGACGACCTCTTCGGTCTGGGCCTGAGTGGCAAGAGCGGGCAGGGCAAGCACGAGACAGAGCAAAATCCAGCGCATCATCCATGTCCTCCGGTTGCCGCGATGGAATAGAGCTCGGATGGCATCACCAGCAGGTCAAAGGCCAGTTTGCCGCAGACCGCAAGCACCATCATCGCCAACAGGATGCGCAATTGCTCTGCCTTCAGCTTTACCCCGATCCGCGCCCCGATCTGAGCGCCGACAACACCGCCGACCAGCAGCAGAACCGCCAGTGGCATATCGACGGTATAGTTGGTGGTGGCATGTAACAGCGTGGTAAACCCGGTAACAAAGATGATCTGGAACAGGGACGTGCCCACAACGACTTTGGTCGGCATGCCCAGCAGGTAGATCATCGCAGGCACCATGACAAATCCGCCACCGACCCCCATGATCGCGGCCAGTACACCCACGAACAGCCCGACGATCAGCGGTGGAATGACAGAGATATAAAGACCCGAGGTCCGGAACTTCATCTTGAAGGGCAGGTTGTGGATCCAGTTGTGTTTTTTGCGGGTGGTGACCGGCCCCGTCGCCCTGCGCGATCTGCGGATGGCGTTCAGGCTTTCGACAAACATCAGACTGCCGATGATCCCAAGGAACAGGACGTAACACAGCTTGACCAGCAGATCGACCTGACCGATGGCGCGCAGCGCGGCAAAGGCCTGCACCCCGATCGCCGCCCCGACAAGGCCGCCGATCAGCAGGACGATCCCCATTTTGACGTCCACAGTCTTGCGCCGCAGATGGGCCAAAACGCCGGAAAAGGACGAGGCGACGATCTGGTTCGCTTCGGTCGCCACGGCAACGGCGGGGGGAATACCGATAAAAAACAGCAGCGGCGTCATCAAGAACCCACCGCCAACCCCAAACATCCCCGACAAGATGCCCACAATCCCGCCCAGTCCCAAAAGCAGGAACGCATTGACCGAAACCTCTGCAATTGGCAGGTAGATTTGCATGGAGACCCTTGAAATTCTTACGTCAGTATAGCGAGAGATCTGGTAGAGGGAACATAGAGCCTGACTGCGGCATATCGGATCGATTTTTCAGTGTTTTCCGCCCTTGTTGGCTTAGTTAAGCGGTGTCAGCAAGTAAATCTCTGAAGGTGTGAACAAGAGTTCGGTCGCGACCTTGACGCTGATTGCCAGAACCATCGTGGCCAGCAGGAACCGCAACATCTCTGCGTCCAGCTTTTGGCCCAGACGCGCGCCAATCTGTGCGCCGATCACGCCGCCGATGATCAGCAGCAGCCCCAGCACCAAATCGACAGTCTGGTTTTCCACAGCGTGCAGGACGCTGGTGAACGAGGCCATAAAGGTGATCTGAAACAGCGATGTACCGATGACGGTCTTGGTCGGCATCCCCAGCAGATAGATCATCGCGGGCACCATCAGAAACCCGCCGCCCACGCCCATCACCGCCGAGAGCGCGCCAACCGCCACCCCGATGACAAAGGGCGGTATGGCGCTGATATAGATATTTGAGGCGCGGAATTTCATCTTGAGCGGCAGACCATGCACCAGCTTGTAGTGCTTGCGCTTGGTGCTGACCCGCGTCCCGGCCCGCCTGCGCCGAATGGCTGACAGGGCCTCTATGAACATCAGGGCCCCTATGATGCCAAGCAGCAGAACGTAGGACAGTTTGATGATCAGCTCGATTTGTCCCAGCGTGGTCAGATAGCGGAACAGTTGGACCCCCGCCGCCGATCCGACCAACCCACCTGCCAGCAGCAGCCAGCCCATTAGGAAATCCACCGTCTTTCGTCGCAAATGCGCCTGTAAACCCGAAAAGGACGAGGCCACGATCAGGCTGGCTTGGGTGCCGACCGCGACCGTGGCAGGAATGCCGATCAGGAACAGCAGCGGCGTCAGAATAAACCCGCCGCCAACGCCAAACATCCCCGACAAGATGCCCACCATAAGGCCAAGACCGAACAGGATCGGCAGGCTGACCGAAATCTCGGCGATGGGCAGGTAGATTTGCATGGATTGGCCTGAAAGCTAGGCGGACTACATTTGTCTTATCGAAGAGGGCAAAGACGACAACCGCGCGACATGCGGCAAATCGGATCGATTAGCAGGTTTTCAGGAATTGCCTGAGGATCTTTTCCAGTTTCGCAGCCCCCAAAGGGGCCATCGCCTTGGTGTGTTCATGGCTGATGGCCTCGTCGCTTAGCCCGGCGGCCATATTCGTGACGGTCGAAATCGCAGCGGCTTTCAGCCCAAGAAAGCGCGCAAGGATCACCTCGGGCACGGTCGACATGCCCACCGCATCCGCACCCAGTCGGTGGATCGCCTGAATCTCTGCGGGCGTTTCAAAGGACGGACCAGAGTACCACGCATAGACGCCTTCCAGCAGCTTGATATCCTGCGCCTCTGCCGCGATCAGCAGGGCGGTGCGCATGGCGGGATCATAAGCGTCCTTCATCGGGACAAAACGCGCCTCGCTTTGTTCGCCGATCAGGGGGTTCAGCCCGGAAAAATTGATGTGATCGCGCAGCAGCATCAGATCACCGGGCGGAATATCGGCGCGCATGGACCCGGCGGCATTGGTGGCGATCAGGGCCTCTGCGCCCAGTTCCTTGAGCACCTCTAAAGGCAGGCGCATGGCATCGCCGCGCCCACTTTCGTAATAATGCGCGCGCCCGCCAAAGACCGCGACGCGCACGCCCTCTAGGTCTCCGATCACCAGCTTGGGGTTGTGCCCGCTGACGCCCGCATGGGGAAAGCCGGGCAGATCGGTATAGTCGATCGCAACGCCATCCACCGCCTCGGCCAGATGTCCAAGGCCAGAGCCAAGGATCAGCCCGAATTGCACAGGCTCTGCCCCCGCCTTGCTGCGGATCAGGGTGGCGAGGTCTTTAGCGTTCTTTGACATAGGGCTCTCCGCCCGCGCGGGGCGGGATGGCTTTGCCGACGAAACCGGCGAGGATGACAACCGTCAGGATATAGGGCAGCGCCTGCATGAATTGCGTAGGGATCTGCACGCTCAGGATCTCGATGTTCTGAAAGCGGTTGCCAAGCGCCTCTAGCAGGCCGAACAGCAGGCAGGCGCCAAGCGCATAACCCGGCCGCCATTTCGCAAAGATCAGCGCGGCAAGGGCGATAAACCCGCGCCCCGCGCTCATATCTTTGACGAACCCAGCGGACAGACCCGTGGACAAATAGGCCCCCGAAATCCCGCAAAGCACGCCGCAGATGATAACGGCAGCAAAGCGCAACTGGACCACCGAAATCCCGGCGGTGTCCACCGATTCCGGGTTCTCGCCCACCGCACGCATTCGCAGACCAAACCGCGTGCGAAACAGGACCCACCATGTTGCAAAGACCGCGAAGAGGCCGACGTAGACAAGGATCGAGTGACCAGAGATCAGTTCATAATAGATCGGCCCGATCACAGGCACCTCGCGCATGGCATCGGCAAAGGGCAGGGTGATTTCCTGAAACCGCGCGGCGCCTTCAAGCTGGGGCGTGCGCCCGCCCAGTTGGAACCAGTTCTCGCCAATAATCACCGTGATCCCGGCCGCGAGAAAGTTGATGGCCACGCCAGAAATCAACTGGTTGCCGCGAAAGGTGATCGACGCAACTCCGTGGATCAGCGCCAAAAACACAGAGGCCCCGATGCCGCCCAACAGGCCAATCCAGACACTGCCACTGAATGACGCGACAGAGGCGGCCATAAAGGCAGAGACCAGCATCTTGCCCTCCAGGCCGATGTCAAAGATCCCGGCGCGCTCGCTGATCAACCCGGCAAGGCAGGCGAACAACAGCGGCGTGGCAAGACGCAGCGCGCTGTCTAGGATTTGCAGCGTCGTCATCAGGTCCATCACGCAGTCCTCTGTCTGGATCGCGCGAAAAGGCGTTCGATGGGCATGCGGATCATGTTGTCCAAAGCTCCGGTAAAGAGGATCACAAGCGCTTGGATCACAAGGATCATCTCTCGGCTGACGGCAGGAATTTCGAACTCTAACTCGCCACCCCCCTGATAGAGCATCCCGAACAATATCCCGGCCAGAAGCACACCCAGCGGATGCGACCGCCCCATCAGAGCCACGGCAATACCCACAAAACCAGCGCCTTGGACCGGGTCCAGCACTAGACGTTCTGCCTCTCCCATCACGGCATTGATGCCCATCATTCCGGCCAGACCGCCAGAGATCAGCATGGTGATCATTGTGATCTTGAAGGGGCTGATCCCGGCATAAAGCGCGGCGGGTTCCGATTGGCCAAAGGCGCGGATCTGATAGCCCAGCCGCGTGCGCCAGATCAGGATATAGACCAGCAGGCAGCAGATCAGAGCGATGAAAAACGAGATGTTCAGTGGCGCAGAGCGCGAAAACGACAGGCCGACCCATCCGGCCATATCATAGGCTGATGGCAAGAAGCTGCCTTCGGGAAAGCGCGCGGTTTCGGGCGACATGGATCCCTTTTTCTTCATCACATTGACCAGCAGATAGACCAGCAAGGTCGCGGCGATATAGTTGAACATGATCGTGGTGATGACGATGTGACTGCCGCGTCTGGCCTGCAAATAAGCCGGAATAGCCGCCCAAGCCGCGCCAAAGACCGCTCCGCCGATGATCGCAAAGGGCAGCGCAATCAGCCAATGAGGCCAATCGATATAAAGGCAGACAACCGCCACGCCCAGCCCGCCAATCGCCGCCTGCCCCTCGCCCCCGATGTTAAACAGACGCGCCTGAAAGGCGACAGCGACGGCGAGCCCGGTAAAGATGAAATTGGTGGCGTAGTATAGCGTATACCCCCAGCCGTAGGTCGACCCCACAGCGCCGTTCACCATGATCTTGAGCGCTTCAATCGGGTTTTCCCCGATATACAGCACCACCAGACCAGAGACGAACAACGCCAGCATCAGGTTGATGATAGGGATCAGGGCGATGTCGACCCATTTGGGCATCTTGTCCATCTACGCGGCCTCGCCACTGACGCCGGCCATCAGCAGGCCAAGTTCGCGTTCGTTTGTCTCGCCGGGCAGGCGTTCGCCCATGATCTTGCCGTCAAACATCACCGCGATGCGGTCGGACAGGGCCATGATCTCGTCCAGTTCGACCGAAACCAGCAGGATCGCCTTGCCCTGATCGCGCAGGGCGATGATCTGTTGGTGGATGAATTCGATCGCGCCGATATCCACGCCGCGCGTGGGCTGGCCGATCAGCAAAAGATCCGGGTTGCGGGTCATTTCGCGGGCCAGAACCACTTTTTGCTGGTTCCCGCCAGAGAAGCTTTTGGCCTGCAAACGCGGGTTCGGCGGGCGCACGTCGAATTCTGCCATCCGCTTTTCCGTCTCGGCGCGGATCGCGGCGTTGTCCATCATCACGCCGTTTTTCTGATACCGTGGATCGTTGTGATAGCCGAAAATAGCGTTCTCCCACGCGAAAAAGTCCATGATCAGGCCAAGGTGTTGGCGGTCCTCGGGCACATGGGCAATGCCATGGGCACGGCGCGACTGGCCATCCGAATACTTGCCGGTCAGGTCGATTTCATTGCCATTCACGCGCACACTTCCGGTGCCCGTGGTGATGCCACCCAGTACCTCTAACAGTTCGGACTGCCCGTTCCCGGCGACGCCCGCGATGCCAAGGATTTCCCCGGCGCGCACGTTTAACGATATGCCCCGCAGGCGTTCGACCTTATCCTCGTCCACAACACGCAGGTTCTCGACTTCGAGAATGATCTGCTTTGGTTCTGCGGGCTTCTTATTCACGCGTAGCAAGACCTTACGTCCGACCATCAGCTCTGCCAGTTGCTCGGGAGAGGTCTCTGCTGTCGTCACCGTCGCCACCATCTCGCCGCGTCGCATGACACTGACCGTATCGGTGATTTCCATGATCTCGCGCAATTTATGAGTGATCAGGATGATCGTCTTGCCCTGTTCGCGCAGCCCTTCGAGGATGCGGAACAGGTGATCGGCCTCGGCGGGGGTCAACACGCCGGTGGGTTCGTCGAGGATCAGGATATTGGCCTGACGATAGAGCGCCTTGAGGATCTCGACCCGCTGCTGCATGCCAACACCCAGATCTTCAATCAGCGCGTCAGGGTCGACGTTCAACTCGTATTCTGACGCGAGCCGTTTGAGTTCCTTGCGGGCCTTGGCGAGCGAGGGTCGCAACAGCGCGCCATCCTCTGCGCCAAGGATGATATTTTCCAGAACGGTAAAGTTCTGCACGAGTTTGAAATGCTGGAACACCATCCCGATGCCTGCCGCAATCGCGGCCTGACTGTCGCGGATGGTGGTCTTGTTGCCGTTGATAAAGATGTCGCCGGAATCTGCCTGATAAAACCCGTAGAGAATCGACATCAGGGTCGATTTGCCTGCGCCGTTCTCGCCGATGATGCCATGGATCGTGCCGGGCATGACCTTGATCGCAATGTCTTTATTGGCCTGCACTGGACCAAAGGCCTTGGAAATCCCCACCAGTTCAATTGCCGCAGCGCTCATTGGGCACCTTTGCCCGCGTATCCAACCATCCGCGCGATTTTCCCGTTTTCGTCAAGATCTGCGAAATACTGCCCGATCTGCTGCATCTCGGGACTCATGGCAAACACCACAGTTGCGCGGACATGGCCTAGTTTCTCATCAATGGGATCCTTGACGAAGACGGACGCACCCGGAGGGCACATGCCTAGGAAATTCGCGGCATAAGCGTCCATGCCTGCAACATCGGTGATCGGACCGGAGGTCATCGGATCAACATAATAGAAGTCGCCAGAGACAGCCGAGGCGATCAGATCGCGCCGGCTGTCTGCATCTTGTGTTGTCCAAGCCGTAAAGAAGTTGGTCAGAGATGTGCTCATACGAAGGTCCTTACGGCTTGGAGACGTGGTTTACATCACAGGGCAGCTGTCGTCGCTGGTATAGTCATGGACGGTGATTTCGCCCGCTATGATCTTGGCGCGTGCCTCGTCAACGGCCGCCTGCATCTCTTCGGTGATCAGGTCTGCGTTGTTCTCGTCGATGGAATACCCAACACCCTCAGAGGCCAGATCCATCACGTTGATGCCGGGCTCGAACCCGTCAACGCCGTCTTTGAACACATTGTAGGTGGCATTGTCGACCCGCTTTAACATCGAGGTCAGAACCGAACCGGGGTGCATGTAGTTCTGGTTGCTGTCCACACCGATTGAAAAGATCCCGGCATCCGCAGCGGCCTGCAAAACACCGACACCGGTCCCGCCAGCGGCGGCAAACACCACGTCAGAGCCCTGATCGACCTGACCGCGTGTCAACTCGCCCCCCTTGACCGGATCGTTCCAGGCCGCAGGCGTGGTGCCCGTCATGTTCTGGATCATTTTGATCTCTGGATTGGCGGCTTTTGCGCCCTGCACATAGCCACAGGCAAACTTGCGGATCAACGGGACATCCATACCACCGACAAAGCTGACAGTGCCGGTTTTTGACGCCATCGCGGCCAGCATACCGACGAGATAGCTGCCCTCATGTTCCGAATAGACGATGGATTTCACGTTTGGCGCATCCACGACCATGTCGACGATGGCAAACTTGGTGTCCGGATAATCGGGCGCGACCTTTTCAAGAGTCGAGCCGTTCATGAAGCCAAGCACAACAACCGGGTTCGCGCCACGCTCTGCCATCTTGCGCATGTTCTGTTCGCGCTGTGCCTCGGACTGAAGCTCTGTCTCGGTATAGGTGCCGCCGGTCTCTTCGATCCAACGCATGGCACCGTTATAGGCCGCTTCGTTAAAGGATTTGTCGAACTTGCCACCAAGGTCGATGATCAGGCCGGGCTCTGCCAAAGCACCAGATGCCCCAAAGGCAAGGGCTGCGCCAGCACTTAGAAATTTCTGCATCAGGGTCATGAAGGGTCTCCCAGTTGGATAAGGGGGACCGGATGGTCCGGCGCCCCCGGAATTGCGAGCAGATCACTCGTTGATGGGGCGAATTAGGACCGGGTCACGCCAAAGGGTCAATAGCTATTTAACCATTCAAGGCACAGAGCGGCGCTGGGGTGATAGATTCTGGGTATTGACGTAAAGTCAGGCGGAATGCAGGTTTTTTTTCATCAGGATCGCGTCAATTTTCACCCCTTCAGGGGTCGTGTAATACCGTGGCCTGCGCCCAGATTCGGTGTAGCCCGACACCGTATATAGGGCCAAAGCCCCGGTGTTGCCCGCGGCCACCTCTAAAAAAGCCGTATCCGCCTGTCTTGCCAAAGCTTGCGTTGCAAAAGCCTCTGCCAACCTCCGCCCCACCCCGGCCCGCCGATGGTCCGGGTCTACGGCAAGGGTCAGCAGTTCAGCCTCTCCGACAACCGCGCGACCCAGCACAAAGCCCGCAGGCTCTGTGCAAAAAAAATAGCCCGCATCCCCCAGAAATTGCCCAAATTCCGCCTCGGACCACGGGCGCGGTGTCGTGAAACATCGCGCATGAAGGGCGGCAAGCTCTGCGGCGGTCACGGCAATATCGCCGGCGCCAGATCGCGCGACGGGGCCGCATCCGCTCCGCGCAGATACAGGGGTGCAGGGCGCGGCAGGTCTAAAATGTGCATCCTGCTATGGGCGATATGCGCAATCGCCTGTGCGCCGGACATCTGCACCGTCACCGGATGACCCGCGCAAAGTGCTGCAATTTCATCGTTGCGATGACCGACACAAGACGGCTCTGCCCCGGCCGGAATCGGGGGCAGGGTCTGGATATCGCAAAGCACAGGACTGCTGTGCGCGCCGGTCCAGAAGGCCTGAACGTATAATCCATCACGTCGTGCATCCAACGATGACACCACCACGCCGGGCACCCCAAAGGCCTGCGCCTCAAGCGTGCTTACCCCAACAGCCGGAACGCCAAGGCTTAACGCCAATCCGCGCGCGGCGGATACGGCAATGCGGATCCCGGTGAAATTCCCCGGCCCGATCCCGACTCCAAGTGCGGCCAGATCGCGCCAGCCCACAGCCGCCTCGGCCAGAACCTCTTCTAGCAAAGGCATCAACCGTTCAGCCTGCCCCTTGGCCATATCCTCGTGACGGTCCACAAGAACCCTGTCGCCAGACAACAAAACGGCCGCACAATGGGCGGCCGATGTGTCAAATCCCAGAATCAGAGCGTCAGGCAACAGGCCGAACCTCCAGAACCTCCGGAATATAATGGCGCAGCAGGTTCTCGATGCCCATCTTCAGCGTCAAGGTCGACGAGGGACAGCCCGCGCAGGCACCTTGCATATGCAAATAGACGATGCCGCGATCAAAGCCGTGGAACGTGATATCGCCGCCATCCTGTGCCACTGCCGGGCGGACCCGCGTGTCCAGCAACTCTTTGATCTGGCCGACAATCTCGCCGTCAGGCCCATCATGCGCCGCATGGCCAGAGGCGCTTTCCCCGGTCATTACAGGCTGGCCGGATTGATAATGCTCCATGATCGCCCCAAGGATCGCAGGCTTGATGTGATCCCAAGCCACGGCTTCATCCTTGGTCACAGTGACAAAATCCGTCCCAAAGAACACGCCGGCCACGCCACTGATCGCAAAAATCCGCGTCGCCAGCGGCGAGTCGCCAGCCGTCCCATTCGTCGGAAAGTCAGCCGTGCCCGCGTCCAGAACGGTCTGGCCGGGCAGGAACTTCAGCGTTGCCGGGTTCGGAGTCGATTCAGTCTGGATAAACATGTCAGAGTCCTTTTGTCAGAATTCTCATATGCGCGCACAGCCCTTGCAAGTCAAGGTTTAGAACGATTCTAAACGCGCACTTCTTCTGTTCTCAAATGTCCCGGGAGGTTGCTCTTTGGGCAACGGGGCAGCGCCCCACACCGCACAAAGTGCCAGATATGCGCGCCTGAAGGGCGCTCAATTTGGTCAAAGGCGGCTCAGGTCACCGCCTCCAGCCGCTCTTTGGACAACTCACCCGGCACAATCGTGATCGGCATCGGCAGACTGCCCGAGGCGCGCGACATCTGCGTCACCAAAGGGCCGGGGCCGGATTTGTCATCGCCCGCGCCCAGCACCAGAATGCCGATCTCGCCGTCTTCGCGGATCTGGCTCAGGATCTCAGGCACGGCCTCGCCCTCGCGGATCACCAATTCGGGGTCCACGTTCTGCTTGTCGCGCATCCATTTGGCAAAGACTTCGAAATGGGCGTGAATACGCTCTCGCGCCTCTTCACGCATGATATTGCCAACGCCGATCCAGTGCTGGAACTCGTCGGGCGGAATGATCGACAGCACCTGTACACCGCCACCTGTCTTTGCGGCGCGCATCGCTGCAAACCGCATCGCGTTCAGGCATTCACGGGTGTCATCAAGGACAACAAGAAATTTACGCATGTCTCGCTCCGATTCAGACCGGGATCATTGCCGTTTCACAGCGTTCTGACAATAGCCGCGTTCAACCTGCGTCGTTTGGGGGCACTTTCAGACCCGCGTGCCGGGTTTGGGCGCGCTCGACGACAAGGGCGGTCGCCGCATAGTCCCCCAGTGCAATCCCGCGAAAGGCAAAGCAGTTTGGCTTGTCCGGATCATGGGCAATGGCAGGTGTGCCGCGCAAAAGCCCGGTCAGATCGGTTTGCACAAGCTCTGGCGGGGCCAGCTTTTTCTCGATGCTGTCCTCTTGATCCTGATCGTCGATCACCAGTGTGCCAAAGGCGCTCATACTGTCCTGATGCCATGGGATGCCCAGATCCGTGATGGCGGCGAAAGATCTGGGTTTCATCCAGCCCGCATCCAGAAACGGTTTGATCGTGTAATCCAGCGTCACCGAGGTCACCACCAGATCGGCCCCGCGCAGCGCCTCTTCGGGGGTTTGCGCGGCCACGGCCCGCAGCCCCATTTCCTGAGCGACATGGCATAGCTTGTCGCGGTTGGTCTGTCCCCGTCCAAAGGCCCGCACCTCTGTCAGCGGAAACAGTTCTGCAAACGCCGCCAGATGGCTATGGGCCTGCACCCCGGTTCCAATGAAGGCCACAGAGGTGGACGCCGGATTAGCCAGACGCCGCGCGGCAACGGTGGACAGGGCAGCGGTGCGCACGGCAGTGACCCAATTGGCGTCAATGATCGCCTTGAGCATCCCGGTATCGGCATCCATCGCCATGATAGATCCGTTGATCGCAGGCAGTCCAAGCCGCGCGCCAACTGTGGTGACAGTGACCGCCTTGAGCACGGTCAAACGCTCGCGATCGCCAACCGCGAGGGTCGACATCATATAGCGCCCGTCCCCCGGCATGATGGCGGATTTGGGCGCGGTGTGCAGACGCCCGGCGATCTTGTCGCGCAGCGCCAGTTCAATCGCATCGGCCACCTCTGCAGGCGTGATCCCTAGCCCGTTCAGCGCGTCATCGGACAGGTAGACGAAGTCTTTGTTCACATGCATCGCAGCCTCCTTGGCTTGTTGGGATTAGGGGTGCTGTGTTTAGCCAGAATGCGCCCAATCCCAATACAATTCACGCACCCGCCGCGCGACTGGGCCGATCTGGTATTGGGTGCCATCAAACTCTGTCACTGGGGTTACCTTGGACATATTCCCGGTCATGAACACCTCATCCGCCCCGCGAAAATCGTCAAAACTCAGGACGGTCTCATGCACCTTTGCGCCATCGTCGCGCAGGTTTGCGATATGCCGTGACCGGGTGATACCAGCCAAGAACGTCCCGTTGGGCACAGGCGTGAATACCTCGCCATCCTTGACCATGAACACATTTGCCGTAGCACTTTCCGCCACATTGCCAAGCGCATCCGCGACCAGGGTGTTGTTGTACCCCTTAGAGGCCGCCTCTGCCAGCATCCGGGCATTATTGGGATAGAGACAGCCCGCCTTGGCATTCACCACAGAGCTTTCCAGCACGGGACGCCGGAACCGGGTGGTGGTCAGCCGGGCTGAGGCCTCTGGTGGGGCCATCGGGATCGCCTCCAGGCAGATGCAAAACCCGGTCGGCCCAATGAGCGGTAGCACCGCCATCGGCGTGCCTTCCAGCGCCCAGTACATTGGGCGAATGTAGACGGCGGTGTCCTTGGGATAGGCCTTTAGCCCTTCGTGGACGATGGCGACCATATCTTCGACACTCACGCTGGGCATAATCATCAGCGCCTCGGCAGAGCGGTTCACGCGGGCGCAATGCGCCTCTAGGTCCGGGCAGACCCCGTCGAAATACCGCGCGCCGTCAAACACGGTCGTGCCCAGCCAAGACCCATGATCCGCCGCGCGCATGATGGGGACGTTGCCCTCGTGCCATGTGCCTTCAAAATAGGTGCGGATATCGGTGCCTGTGGCCATGCTGGAACTCTCCTGTTTTGCAAAGACTAGGCCCGGCCTTGGGCAAGGTCCAGCAAAAGACATGAGCAAGGTCCAGCAAAAGAGACGCCCCCGGCACAGGGGACCGGGGGCGTTAAGTTGGCCCACTGGGGAAAAGCGGGCTTCAGGAAGTCATGAAATGCGGCCCTAGATCTGACGGTCTCTGGCCACAGGTCCGTGTCACGACATGATCCAGAATAGCGGTTGAGCGCGCGTGGTCTGTGATTTGGTTAACAGAACCGGATTATTCTTTACCCCTCTGTGGCCTCATCCCCTGTGGCCTCCCCTGTGGCCTCGTCGATCAGCGCCTGCACATCCAAACGGTCATTGACCATATGCAGCCTGCCATCGGGGTCTTTGGGCCAGTCCGACATTGGTTTGTCCCGGTACAGTTCGACCCCGTTGCCATCCGGATCACGCAGATAGGCGGCCTCGCTGACACCATGATCGGCGGCCCCGTCCAGCGCGATCCCCGCTGCCAGAACGCGTTTTACCGCATCCCCAAGGCTGGCGCGGTCGGGATAGAGGAAGGCACTGTGATACAGCCCGGTGTGACCGGGGGGCGGCGGCGTGCCAGCCGCACTGTCCCATGTGTTCAACCCGATGTGGTGGTGATAATCGCCAGCGGCCAGAAACGCCGCCTGTGCCCCGTAGCGTTGGGTGACCTGAAACCGCAGAACGCCGGAATAAAACCCAATCGCGCGGTCCAGATCTGCGACCTTGAGGTGAATATGCCCGACGCGCACGTCGGGATGAATTGGTGTTGTCATCGTCTGTCTGCCTTACATAGCGATGACATAGAGGTAGGGACACTGTGTGCGGCGCTAAAGACGCTGAAAAGCGCAGAGCCTGTGCAGACGTTCCGTTCTACAGGAAAACCTTGGTCTTGATCCGGTTCCATGCGCGCTTGGCAAACTCGTCCTTGGCCGGTTCCAGGCAGTTGCGATCCAGAAACCAGTAGAGATACTTCTCGTAGGGAAAATCAGCCATCGCCGTCGGACCAAACTGCAAAGCCTCGCGCAGGTCGCTTTCCTTTTTGGGGGTCAGCGTGGCGTGCCCATAATCGGATTTGCCGCAGGTGATCACGCAGCGTTTGTGCATCAACGCCTCGAACCCGGCGGCAGAGTTTTGGGTGACCACGACACGGGACGCCTCGATCAGGTCATGCAGCGAGGCATCGCTGACGATGACGTTCTGATAATCGGCGGCGACCTCCATGATGGCCTTGCGAAAGGGCTTGGATTGGGACGGATGCGGTTTGACGTAGACCAGATCGTCCTTGCAGGTCACAGCAGAGATGCGGATCATCTGTTCGGTCGTCAAATAATGGCTGC
The DNA here is from genome assembly GCA_937901435.1 of uncultured Rhodobacter sp. Next base: position 69,615 of record CALGTJ010000714.1, read on the forward strand.
GATTGCGGTAGCCTTCGATTTCCTGGCAAAAGATCACGGCGGCGGCGGGCTGTAGCGGGGTGCGCATCCGCTCGTCCTGCGGAAACTTCGACACATTTTCGCGCAGCATGTAGCCAGAGACGCCGTTAAAGAAATAGCTGGCCTTATCACTGTCGATGTCATGGGGGCAAAACCGGGCAAAGCGCAGGGACGAATTCCAGTGTACGCCAACCTCGTCCAGATACCAGAAGCCCCAGACATAGCTGGGCATGGCGTGCAGGCGACCGCGACCATAGCCCGGAAGATCGCCGACCATGATATTTATGTGGTCCTGATCCAGCAGCATTTTGGACGACCCGCCCTCTGCTGCCACCAGCCGTGTGGTGATGCCCTGCGCGGTCGCATGGCGCATCAGTTTGACAAAAAAGTCGAACTTTTCGTCCTGGATCGATTTCAGCCAGCTGCCTTCGGCGTGGATCACCAGCGAACTGGCCTCGGCCGAAGTCCGGCGAACCGCAAAGGGGGACCTTAGGGATTGCACAGGCTTAATTCCGGACCTCGTCAGCCTCGACGCCCCACAACGCGGTGCGCGGAACCCATCCGCGATATCGATCAGCGGTGATCCGGCACCATTCACCGCTGCACTCGCCCAGTTTCGCGATCACGCCCACCTCGACCTGAGCATTTATAGGAGATTGCGGATTGGGCTTCATCAGCAGGGGCAGCATGTCTCTTTCGACGATCACGGTGCGTACGCCCGAGATCAGCGAATAATGCACCCATCCGCCTGCGCCATCACGGTCGCGCACGCGGCGCCAGTGGCCAAATTCCCCCGTGACTTCCAGCGGCATGTTGCGGCGTTTGAAAACCCAGTCGATGCGATGGGTCAGCGAGGGACCGCGGCGCACATTGCCTTCGTTGGCTTTCAGCGAGACATAGCGCGGCATCGGCAGGTTCGTGACAGGGCCAAGCTCTGTCGCAAAGGCCTGCACGGCAAACAGGGCCGTGAAAACGGCCCCTAGAAAAGGTGAGAGTCCCCGAAACATACCTGTACACCCGGTGTAATTTTTTAACTGCTCGTGTTTCCCGCGTCATTTGGGCTGGTTCTTGTTGTACCCCGCGCCGGTTCTTGCAACTGTGGCAGTGAGTTTGCGAAAAAGAAAGCAAAGGGACGCCCAAGATGCCTTCTGAACGTCTAAGTGTTGTTGTAACGCGACGGTTGCCTGAAGCGGTTGAGACAAGAATGACCGAATTGTTCAACGTCGAGCTATGCGGTGACGATGAACCCATATCCCGCGATATGCTGGCCGCGACGATGCGGCGGGCGGATGTTCTGGTGCCGACGATTACTGATTCGATTGATCAGGGGCTTTTGGCGCAGGCGGGGGACAAGCTAAAGCTGATTGCGAACTTTGGGGCCGGGGTCGATCACATCGATGTTCAAACCGCCCGCCAACGCGGTATTCTGGTCAGCAACACGCCGGGTGTGCTGACCGATGACACGGCGGATATGGCGATGGCGCTGATGTTGTCGGTGATGCGCCGCATTCCCGAAGGCATGAGCATCATGCAAGCCGGAGAATGGCAGGGCTGGGCCCCGAACGCGCTGCTGGGCGCAAGGGTCGGGGGTCGGCGTCTGGGCATCCTTGGGATGGGCCGCATCGGTCAGGCTGTGGCGCGGCGTGCCCGTGCCTTTGGGATGCAGATCCATTACCACAACCGCAAACGCCTGCGCCCCGAGGTCGAAGAGGGGCTAGAGGCCGCCTATTGGGAAAGCCTCGACCAGATGGTCAGCCGCATGGATGTGATCAGCATCAGTTGCCCGCATACGCCCTCGACCTTTCACCTGATGAACGCACGCCGTCTGAAACTGCTCAAACCGACGGCTGTCATCGTGAATACCTCGCGCGGCGAGGTGATCGACGAAAACGCCCTGACCCGGATGCTGCGCGCGGGCGAGATCGCGGGGGCGGGCCTTGACGTCTATGAACACGGCACCAACGTGAACCCACGCCTGCGTGAGTTGTCCAATGTGGTCCTGTTGCCGCATATGGGATCGGCCACACGCGAGGGGAGAGCCGAGATGGGCGAAAAGGTTATCCTGAATGTAAAGACCTTCGCTGATGGGCACAGACCACCCGATCTTGTCGTCCCATCAATGCTTTAAGTCGGATTGACGCAGGTTTTTGCTGGACAGGACCAACCTCGGCCGTCAAATTTGCTGCATTGCAATTTGAGAGGTGTATCATGGGATTTTTAAAGAGTTTTGCCGTTGCCGCGCTTTCCTTTGCGGTCATGGCCCCCGCCGCATTCGCCGATAGTTGCTGGTGGCACAACGGGTCGCTGATGCGTCTCAAGGATCAGGGCAACCAGCGTTGGATATATTACGAGAACCCGAAACAGTCGCTGTGGAATGCGGGTGTGCAGCGGGGGACACTGTTGTGGAACGGAACCAATAATAACGACTATTACTCTGGCAACGCCCGCGTGGGTCGTGTCGCGAAGGTGGTGGAAATTTGAAGGCGGCGTAATCTCCGGGTGA
>CALGTJ010000715.1 GCA_937901435.1 uncultured Rhodobacter sp.
CAAAGAACCACAGTGTTTGCCCCATGGTCCGCGAATCCGGGGCGCGTCCGCCTTCGCGCGTGATCTCTAGCGTTTGGGTCTGGATCCGGGCGTCGCGCCAAACCAGCGACGCCTCGATCAAATTGCGGCCCGGATTAAGGTCAAAGCGACGGGTAAATCCCACGATTTCCTCGCCATCAAAGACCGCTTCTTCTTCGAACCCGCGCGACTTCAAAACGCGGCGGCCGTTCAGGGTGTATTCTATTTCCGGGTCTGCCAGATCCGCATTGTCCTTGCGCACTTCCAGCTCGACGATGACCGTCTCTGCCTCGGTTGTGGATTGCGCAGGCGAGATCAGGCGCACTTGGTAGGGCGCCTCAAAGACATCCGCATCCACGTCTGGCCCGTTGTCGGGCAGGGCATCCCCACGGGCAATCGCGTCCAGCAGATTGCGGATCAGGCTGGGGCGCTCGTTTTGTTGGGACAGGGCAGAAAAGGGCAGGTAGTTGTCGCCAAGAGACCAGTAAACATCCTGCGTGCCATTCAACGACGCCGTGTAGCGCCCGTCCGGCGTGAAGGCGATCCACTCTTCATCCTGTTGGGGCGCGATGGTCAACGCCTGTTCCATCGTGTTGAGGTCGATAAAGATCAACTCGTTCCCGGTGGTCAGGCCAATGGCCACTTTGCGGGCCTCATGCACCTCAAGGTGGCGCAGGTTATACGGAAAATTTATTTCTTTGTCGTTCAGGGCGACGTGATCCCAGAACCATTCGATCACGCGCCCGTCCTCCAGGGCGATTTCATAGTTGGCGTTCGGGGTTTCGCGACCCTCTTGGCGACCGGTGCGGGGATTATGCAGATACCATCTGTCTTTGCCCCGAAACTTAAGCTTGTCGCCGGTCTCGTCCCATTCCATCTGAAAATACCGTGTTTCGGCGCGAAACGACGTCAACTCGCGGTTCTGCGTGGGGTCAAACACGGTGACAACACCACCATAGGTCAGACCCTTCTTAAAGCCGGATTCCCAAGCCGAGGTCGCCGCGACCAAGCCGTTATCGGCAAGGCGCACATAGATCGCCGGGCGATAGATTTTGGGGAAATCCACAGGTTCTGACACAATGTCAAAGTCTTTGCGCATCACCGTTTTCAAGGTGGCCTTTTCGATCATATAGATGGTGCCCATCGGCGCGCGAAACGGCCCCTCGCCAGAGGGAACGGTCCCCACCACGATATGCGTGTCGTTCTCGCGCATACTAGAGGGTGATCCGTCGACCTGCATGACGATTTCACTGCGGAAGGTGGTCGTATCCAACCGGTGCATATTGCCGGCGTCATCAAAGGAAAACAGCACAGAGCCGTCTTGTGACAAGGGCTTCCACGTAAATTCCACGCCCCGGTCAAGACGGTGGACGCGGCGTCCGGTCTTGACGCTCCAGATGCTGGTGCCGTCTTTGTCTCGGGACATGACCAGATCCTGCGCGGGCACCATGGTCAGGCCCTCGCCGCGTTGCGTATTGCCGGATTTCTGGCGGTCGATCCGCATGGTTTGCGTGTTTATATAGGTGATTTGATCATCCACTGCGGTTACGTAATATGCGCCGTCCGGGGTGAAATTGCCCTGCAAGACCTTGTCGCGCTCGCCCTGCTCGTAGCGCGCAACGATCCGCCCGCTTGGGACCTCGACCAGCGCTAGCCGGGTGTTGTTGTTGAAGGCATCCACGATCATGACCTGTTGTTCGGTAGGGTGCGCGACCAGAGCAAATGTCATCGCAGGCATACGTTTGCGCGTGACTTCGGCCCAGTCAGAAGTCCGCCAGACGATCAACTCATAGCTGTTGTTCATCCCCACCACATACGCGCCGTCCTTGGTGCTGACGAGCGAATGCAGCCAGCCGGTATTGGCCAGCCGTTTCACAGGCTCAAGGGTGGTGGCGTCATGCACGGTCGCACTGCTGGCACGGGGGACTTTGGTGACGATGTGTTTGCCGGTGCCGACCCAAGTGACCTCTTCGCTGCCCCGAATGCTGCCCATTTTGGCGACAGAGCGGATCTGGCGGGAGGGCATGTCAAAGACCCGCAGAAAGCCGCTCTGGTCGCTATAGGCCACGGCATCTGAAAAGGGGGACCACGCGATTTCGTCAATCGTGATGGCGTTGGGGATCTGGCTATGCACCAAACCTGTCCGCATGTCGTAGATGTAAAGTCGGTAATCTGTGACTCCGGTCACCCCGGCAAAGGCGGATTTCATTGCAATTTAGCGGCCGTTTGGCGAGATTTCGCGCGTGTTGCCACCGACTGGCAATTGATGGACACGGATCATACGTTCGACATCCCAGACCTGCGCCGGTGTGTTCCCGGTGACGGCAAAGCGGCCATCCGGACTAAGCCGCAGTGTGCTTGCGTCCAGAAACCCGGATGTGGCGATACCGGGGGCGGCGATATTGCCATAGGGGCGAATTTCGACGCGGCGGTTGTCCTGTCTGCCGGCATCGTTCGTATTGGTGGCCAACGGGATGCGCGGGCCGTATCCCACCGTCTGAATCCGCTCTGCCGCGATCCCGGCGTTTTCCACGAAATAGGACTTGACTGATTGCGCTCTTGCTTCGCTGAGGGGCAGGTTGATTTTATCTGTGCCGGTGCTGTCCGTGTGGCCCTCGATCAGAAAGACATAATTTTCCGCACCAAACGCCTTGAGCGCCTCTGCGGCGCGGTCCAGCACACCAAAACCGTTCGCACGGATATCCGCCTTGCCGGTGGCGAATTCGACCGTGACACGCAGGCTATCCCCGAACCGTTTCGCCCAATCCAGAAGAAAGGGGTTTTCGGCGTAAAAGCGATCCCGTTGACCGGCAAGGCGCAGCGCATTGCGCAGGCTGTTCTCGCGACTGGCTATCCAGGTTTCCGAAAACCCACCAAATTCCTGCGCGCGGGCCAGCAAACGATTACCTTGCGCGAAATCGCGGGCCGCTATGCGGTTGTCAATATAATCCCCCAGAATGTTGCGATACGGCGTGCCCTGTGTTTGTGGCAGATGCCGCTCAAAGACTGGGACAGCGCGGTCAAAAACGGCGGTGCGTTCTGTGAAGGTGCTGTACTGCTTGATGGCCTCGGCCAGTTGCGTCTGCGTGGGTGCGTTCTCTAGGGCGCGCTTGCCGTAGGCCTCGGCCTTTTCGGGATCCAATTCGAAATCTGTCCAGGCCCAGGATGCGGCCAACAAAACATGGTAGTTGTTGGGGAAATCCCGCAGGCCTTTTTCAAGAATTTCGAGACCGGCGGCGAAATCAGAGGTGGTCCTAGTTCTTCGACCACTTTGCGGCCCTGTTAAGGTGGAT
>CALGTJ010000716.1 GCA_937901435.1 uncultured Rhodobacter sp.
ATCCCGATCGGCAGCTATATCATCGCGACAGAGCCCCTGCCCGCGGCCCTGATGGCCGAACTTTTCCCCACCGACCGCATCGCCAGCGATACCTGCAAGGTCGTCTATTACTATCGCAGCTCTCCTGACGGCACGCGGGTGCTGTTTGGCGGGCGCGTGTCCGCCAATGAGACAAACACGACCATCAGCGGACCAAAGCTGTTTGCCGATATGTGTCGCATCTTCCCGCAGCTTTCCAACTATGGCGTCACTCATTCGTGGATGGGGCGCGTGGCCTATACCTTTGACGAATTGGCCCACACGGGCGTTCATGACGGCGTGCATTACGCCATGGGCTACTGTGGGTCTGGCGTGTCCATGGCCAGCTACCTTGGCAAACGGCTGGGGCAAAAGGTCTTGGGCCTGCCCGAGGGGAGGACCGCCTTTGATGGCCTGCAAAACCCCACCCGCCCCTTTTACACCGGAACCCCTTGGTTCTTGCCTGCGACGGTTGCGTGGTATCGCAGGCAGGATCGTATCCAAACCCAACGCGCCGCCGCATCGGCGTAACCCATCAAACCGGACGGCCAGGACGCCGCACCGCCCGGAACAATCACAGGCGACACGCCTATCAAGGCAAAACACACAACACGGAGGACCATCATGAATAAAGTCATTGGCCTAACACTTGCAGCCTCGTTGCTCGGCACCGCCGCCTATGCGCAGGACAAATCCGTCACAATCGCCTCTTGGGGTGGCTCGTACCAAGAGGCGCAAAGCAAGGCCCTGTTCGAACCGGCCTCTGCTGCCACCGGCATCACTGTCAAACAAGAAACCTATGGCGGCATGTCCGATGTGCGCCTGCAAGTCTCGTCAGGGGCCGTCTCGCTGGATATCGTCGCAAGCGGCTCTGGCTCTGCCGCCAGAGCAGGCGTTGAAGGCCTGCTGGAACCGCTGGATTACTCTGTCATCGACGTCTCGACCTTCTACCCCACTCTGAAATCTGAATTCTGCGTAGGCGGAGATGTGTTTTCGACCGTCTATGCGTGGAACACCGAAACTTATGGCGACGCAGGCCCACAAAACTGGGCGGATTTCTTTGACACCGAAAAATTCCCCGGCTCACGCGCCTATCGCAACAAGGTCGCGGGCGCGTTAGAGCCTGCGATGATGGCCCTCGGCGTGGCACCCGAGGATGTCTATGCCGAACTGGATTCTGAGGACGGGATAGAGCGTGCGCTGGACAAAATCCGCGAGCTCAAACCAGAGATCGACGTTTTCTGGTCCTCTGGCGCGCAGCACGCCCAACTGATGAAGGACGGCGAGGTTGACATGACCACTGGCTGGAACGGCCGCTTTGACAATGCGGCCAAGGATGGCGCGATGGTCAAATACAGCTTTAACCAGGCGCTGCTGGACTATGACTGCTTTGCAATCCCGCTGGGCGCGCCAAACAAAGACGTCGCGATGGAATTCCTCGCCGAGATATCCAAGGCAGAATACCAAGACGATCTGCCCAAATACATCACCTACGGCCCAACCAACAAGGCCGCGTTTGATACGGGCGAGATCACTGCCGAAGTCGCCGCTGGCCTGCCATCGTCCCCGGCAAACGCGGCGCTGCAACTGCCAGTCTCGCTGGAATGGTATGCCAAATGGGAAACCATCGCGGACGAAATGTATCAGGAAATGCTGACAGAGTGATCTGAGCGGTCAAATCCCACTTCTGCGGGCTGCCGATTGGCCCGCAGAACCAAAGAAGGACGATACATTGACCGAGGGTCTGCCTAACGCTCTGCCAATCACGGTGCGCAATGTCACCAAGACCTATGGGTCAGTTCATGCGCTAAATGACGTCTCGCTTGATGTCAAAAGTGGCGAGTTCCTGACCCTTTTGGGCCCCTCAGGATCTGGCAAGACGACCCTGTTGATGGTGCTGGCCGGGTTCACCCGACCCGACAACGGCAGTTTGAAGTTTGGCGAGGACGAGGTCATTCGCAAACCGCCCCATCTGCGCGATGTGGGCATGGTGTTTCAGAATTACGCGCTGTTTCCCCATATGACCGTGGCCGGGAACGTCGGCTACCCCCTGCGCCTGCGCAAGGTTGGCAAGGCAGAGATCGCCGAGCGGGTCGAGCGCGCCTTGGAAACCGTGCAACTGGGCGGTTACGGGACGCGACGGATCAGCCAATTGTCCGGCGGGCAAAAACAGCGGGTCGCCGTGGCCCGCGCGATTGTGTTTGAACCTCGTATCCTGCTGATGGACGAGCCACTGTCCGCGCTGGACAAAAAGCTACGCGACCAGATGCAGATTGAGTTGCGCAGCCTGCATGAAACGCTGGGGATGACGACGGTCTACGTCACCCACGACCAGCGCGAGGCGTTGACCATGTCGGATCGCATCGCGGTTGTGAACCACGGCAAGATCATGCAACTGGCCACGCCTCAACAGCTATACGATGTGCCCGCCAACCGCTTTGTGGCGGATTTCATTGGAGATTCCACATTTTTGCCAGTGACCCGCCAAGGTGATCAGATCCTCTATGCCGGAACACCTCTGAACCATGCCGGCAAGGTGGCCGCGGCCGGAAAACTGGTACTGATGGTGCGACCAGAACGGGTGCGGCTGGGCGCAAACAACCCCTCTGAGGTGGCGAATACCTTTAACGCGACGGTTACGAATGTGGTTTATCAAGGCGACAGCTATCTGATGTACACGCGACTGCCCGATGGCAGCCAGCTTTCACTACGTGGCGGGATCCGGGGGGATATCGTCGCCGACCTGCCCGCCGTGGGTGATGCTGTCACCCTGTCGCTGGACGCCGCTGACACGGTTTTGATCGAGGATGAGGATGTCTGATCTGTCCCTCACAATCCCACGAGGCAACAGCGAGGGCCTGCGCAGGGACGGGGCGCTGGAACGACTCAAGCTGTTCGGCCTCAGCTCACCCGCCCTGCTGATGGTTCTCGTGATCCTCGTGATCCCGGTGGGCTGGCTGTTTTACGTGTCTTTCATCGGGGCCAACGGGCAGTTTTCGCTGGAAAACTACGAACGGATGATGAAACGCAAATCCTACTACCGGATTTTCGTCACAACCTTTCAGGTCAGCCTATTGACTACGGGGCTGTGCATTCTGATCGGCTATCCTTTGGCTTATTTCATGTCGCAACTGCCCAAGCGGCTGGCAAATCTGGCGCTGATCACTGTTCTGGTCCCCTTTTGGACCTCGCTGCTGGTGCGGACCTATGCGTGGCTGGTGCTCTTGCAAAAACAGGGGCTGGTCAATCAATGGGCGATGTCGCTGGGCCTTTGGGACGAGCCGATCAAGATGGTGCACAACATGACAGGCACGTTGATCGGAATGGTGCATATCATGCTGCCTTTCCTGATCCTGCCGGTCTACAACGCGATGAAAGCCATCGATCACGACTACCTCAAGGCCGCGTCCAATCTGGGTGCAAGCCCGCGACGCGCGTTTTGGACCGTCTTCTTTCCCCTGTCTCTCCCCGGCTTGCTGGCCGGATCACTGATGGTCTTTGTGCTGTGTCTTGGTTTTTTCGTCACGCCTGCGGTGCTTGGCGGGGGCAAAGTGATCATGGTCTCGATGAAGATCGTCTCTAACATCGAACTTTTCGTAAACTGGGGCGCGGCCAGCGCGCTTGGTGTGGTTCTGCTCATGTTGACCACGGCGATCCTTTGGCTGGCGTCGCGTTTCGTTACTCTGGGCAAGATGACAGGGGGCGGGCACTGATGCTGAAATGGTTCAACAGCCCCGCGTCCGAGACTCAGGTCACCCATGGCCAGCGTCTATGGCTTTATATCTTTGCCACCATCATCATGTTGCTCTTGGTGGCACCGACGCTGATCGTGATCCCGATGTCGTTTTCAGATTCGCAATATCTGGAGTTTCCGCCGGAAAGCTGGTCGCTGCGCTGGTACAGAAACTACTTCGGCTCGCCCGAATGGATGCAGGCAACCGCGACCTCGCTCAAGGCGGCTGTCCTGACGATGCTAGTCGCCACCCCCGCCGGAGTCGTTGCCGCCTATGGCCTGCACTGCTCTGGCGTGCGTTTCGTGCGCGCGGCCTATCTGATGCTGATCACCCCGATGATGGTGCCCGTGGTGCTGGTCGCAATCGGAGCGTTCTACGTCTTTGTCAAAGTGAAACTGCTTTATTCCCTGACAGGTCTGGTGCTGGCCCATAGCGTTCTGGCCTTGCCGCTAGTGGTGATCGTGACGGGATCAGCGCTGAAAACCTATGACATGAACCAAGAACTCGCCGCGCGCAGTCTGGGCGCGCCGAGATGGAAGGCGTTTCTGACCATCACAGTCCCGCAGATCCGCTTTGCCATCGTTACTGCCGCCCTTCTGGCGTTCCTGACCTCCTTCGACGAGGTGGTTGTCGCCATGTTTATTTCCGGCGGTGATAACCCGACATTGACACGTAACATGTTCAATGCCCTACGTGACCAGATTGATCCGACGATCGCTGCGATTTCGACGATCATGATCATTGTCACCTCGCTCATGATGATCCTGGCGCAGGTATTCGGGCGCGGATCTTCGGAGAAGTAACGTGGAGACATTCGACTATGTGATCGTCGGCGCAGGCTCGGCGGGGTCTGTCTTGGCGAACCGCCTGTCTGAAAGCGGCAGGTTTCGTGTTCTGTTGCTAGAGGCAGGCGGATCAGACCGCAGCCTCTGGATCCAGATGCCCATCGGCTATGGCAAGATTTTCCACGATGCGCGGGTCAATTGGAAATACATTACCGAACCCGTGCCCGGTCTCGACAACACTCGCTCTTACTGGCCGCGCGGCAAGGTTCTGGGCGGGTCCAGTTCGATCAACGCGATGGTCTATGTGCGCGGTCACCCGCGCGATTACGCCGAATGGCAGGCCGTTGCGCCGGGATGGGGCTGGGACGGGGTCGCGCCAGTTTTCAAACGGATGGAGGATTGGGACGGCCCCAGTGATCCGACACGCGGCACGGGCGGCCCCCTGCCCGTCCATGATGTGACGCGAGAGGTGCACCCGCTGACCCGCCTCTATCTGACTGCGGCGGATCAGGCAGGCATCCCGACCAACCCCGATTACAACGGCCCTGAGATGGAGGGGGCCACCTGCTATCAGATCACCACCAAGGGCGGTTTTCGCGCCTCGACCGCGCGCAGTTATCTAAAGCCCGCCCGAAAGCGTGTTAATCTCGACATCCGCACCCGCGCTCATGTCACGCGGGTTTTGTTCGAGGGCAGGCGCGCCATTGGCGTTGAGTATCGCCAGAACGGCCAGACCAAGACCGTCGGCGCGCGGGCAGAGGTGATTCTGTCGGGCGGGGCGATCAACTCGCCGCAACTGCTGCAACTGTCCGGCATCGGGCCGGGCGGCGTTTTGCAAAACCACGCCATTCCTGTCCTGCATGAGGCCCCGAATGTGGGCCGCAACCTGCAGGATCATCTGGGCGCAGACAATTATTTCATCTCAAAGGTGCCAAGCCTGAACAAGGACCTGCGCCCCCTGTTTGGCAAGGTCAAGGCCGCGCTGCACTATGCGCTGCTACGTAAGGGGCCGCTATCGCTGAGCCTCAATCAGGGGGGCGGGTTTGTCAAACTCCACGAAGACTCGCAAGGCCCTGACCTGCAACTCTATTTTTCCCCCGTCAGCTATACCCGCGCGCCGGTCGGCGTGCGCCCCTTGATGAACCCTGATCCGTTTCAAGGGTTTTTGATGGGGTTCAATCCCTGCAAGCCCACGAGCGTTGGCCATTTGCAGATCAAATCCCCGGATCCGATGGTCGCGCCAGACCTGCACCCCAACTATCTGGACACAGACCACGACCGCGCCATGATGCTGGCGGGCACAAAGCTGATGCGCCACATAGCGGGAATGCCTGCGCTGAACGCAGTGATTGACAGCGAGCTGCTGCCCGGCACCGACATCCAAAGCGACGAGGCGATTGCCACCTATCTGCGCCAGCATGCATGGACCGTGTTTCACCAATGTTCGACCTGCCGCATGGGGCAAGATGCGGCCACATCGGTTGTCGATCCCAATCTTCGGGTGCACGGGACAGACAGTTTGCGGGTGGCGGATGCGTCGATTTTTCCAAGCATCCCAAGCGGAAACACCAATGCCCCTGCGATTATGGTCGGAGAGAAAGCCTCTGACCTTATTCTGCACAGCGCCAAGGGCTAAGGCCTAAGGTTGGCACCAGAAAACGAAAAAGCCGCCCAAGGGCAGCTTTCGCTTTGTTTTTAAAAAGACCGACCAATTGGAGCGGGCGATGAGATTCGAACTCACGACCCTAACCTTGGCAAGGTTATG
>CALGTJ010000717.1 GCA_937901435.1 uncultured Rhodobacter sp.
GAGCCCAAAGCGGGCAATGTTTTCTGATGCTGGCTGCCCTTGCCGGATAGAAATTGCCGCGTCTGCGTGGTGCCCGGTGCTGAAACAGAAAAGTAACAGCCGCCGCCGCTGCAAGGCCAGAAATGACTTAAGCAGTTTAGGATCAGCGCAACCGCCTTACGAGGTAGTACCTTCGGCTGAACTCTCGGTTCTGCATAGCCAGTTCAGTACCAGGCTGGCGTCTGGTTTTGCCATCCCGCGCCGCGTCAGGCTGCAGTAATAGCCCCGATTGGTTTTGCATTCGTGGCTGCTTGCCAGTGTAAGCAGACCGGCATCCAGCATGTCATCCACAAAAGGCCGCCAACCGAGACCGATGCCCATACCGTTCTGGATCGCCCGGCTGTAAACCATGAAACTGTGGAACCGGTCATGCCGCGGGGGCTTCGCGGCTTCGGCATCACAGCCCTCGAAGAACCTGCTCCAGTCGTCGAAATGGTTGTCACCCGTCATGTGCAATAGCCGTTCCCGGCACAAGGCTTCGCGCGTCAGCGGCCTGGTGTCTGCAAGGACGGAAGGTGCGCAAATGGCCACCAGGCGCTCCGGGATGATCATGGCTGAAGGGCTGCCCGAGAGCCCGGCGGGACCGAAGGTCACGACAATATCGCATGCCGCCGGATCATAGTCTGGGTCCTGATCGCGGGTGACGATCTGGACTTCAATCTCGGGGTGGCGCTCCTGAAAATCGGCCATGCGGGGCAGAAGGTAGAAGCTGGTAAAGCCGATGGCGGCATTGACAACGATGGGCGCGGGCAGGCTGCGCTGGCGCAGCTGCATCAGCCCGTCCTGCAAGGCGCCGAATCCGTCCGCCGTGATCCGGGCCAGAAACGCCCCTTCTTCGGTCAAGGTCAGGCGCGGTTTCGTGCGCAGAAACAGGCGCACCGACAGATCCTCTTCCAGTAAGGCCACCTGCCGCCCGATTGCAGGCCCCAGGACGTTCAGCTCCTGCGCCGCCCTGCTAAAGCTGAGGTGACGCGCGGCTGCATGGAAGGCCTGTAACTGATGCAGGGGCAGAAACGGTTCTTTCATATCGTTCACCTCATGAACTTTTAAGATTCACTATTCCCATATTTCAAGGACCCGCAACAGGAATTACCGTTTGCTGAAAGAACGAGGTTGCGATGGCACGAATATTGGCACTTGGAGGCGATGGGATCGGTCCGGAGATTCTGGATCAAGGTCTGCGTGTTGCGGCCTTTCTGAACAATGCCGCCGGGCTGGACCTGGAGGTGGAGCATGATCTGCTGCACGGAGCCAGCTATGACGCGGCCGGCACATTCTGCTCGGACCGGGTGCTGGCAAAGGCGCGCGCGGCCGATGCCGTTCTTGTGGGGGCGGTGGGCGGACCTGAGTGGGACGATATCCGCATGCCAGGCGGCGCAGAGTGTCAGGACGGGCTGATGTATCTGCGCCATCATCTGCAGACCTATCTGGGGTTGCGCCCGGCCCACTGGCGGGCGCCGCTTGGAGCCTGTGTCCCCCTTCGCCCCGAGATTGCTGAGGGGACGGAAATCCTGATCCTGCGGGAAATGTGCGGCGGGGCCATGTTCGCCACCGACCGCGGGCAGCGCAGCGTGGACTGCCTGCGGCAGGGCTACGACCTGACGGCCTATGACGAAAACGAGGTTGCCCGCTTTGCACGCGGCGGCTTTGAACTGGCGCGCCGCAGGCGCGGGCGCCTGATCAGCTGCGATAAATCCAACGTGATGGAAAGCTACAAGCTCTGGCGTGCTGTGGTTTCAGAAGTGGCGCAAGACTATCCCGACGTTGCCTTTGAAAACATGTTCGCGGACAACTGCGGCTACCAAATGATGATGCGCCCGCGCGATTTTGATGTGGTGTTGTGCTGCAACCAGCTGGGCGACCTGTTCAGTGACCTGACCGGCGTATTTGCCGGATCTCTGGGGATGCTGCCATCGGCCTGCCTGGCGGCCAATCCCGGCGATGGCCCGGTGTTTGGCATCTATGAATCCACCTCCGGCTCGGCCCCCGATATCGCCGGGCAGGGTATTGCCAATCCAGTCGGCATGATCCTGTCGGTGGGCATGATGTTCGAATTCACCTTTGGACGGCCCGATTTGAACCATGCCATCGAAGCAGCCATCGCAGCCGTGCTGGCCGATGGCATCAAAACCCGGGAGATTGGAGGCACAGCGTCTTCCTCCCAAATGACCGACGCAATTCTTGAAAGGCTTGCGCCGTGATATTCGACTATGTGATCGCTGGCGGAGGGTCCGCTGGCTGTGCCCTGGCCGCACGTTTGGCGGAAGACCCTTCGGTATCGGTGTGCATCGTTGAGGCAGGCGGTAAGGGCCGCGATCTCTTCATCCGCATGCCAGCCGGGAACGGCTTTGTGTTTGGCAATCCGCGCCTGGACTGGGGCTATGAGAGCGTGCCTCAGGCCGGTCTGGACGGGCGCAGCATCTATTTCGCCCGCGGCAAGGCGCTTGGCGGCACGTCGATTGTCAACGGCATGATCTATATGCGCGGTGTGCCCGCGGATTACGATCTCTGGCGGCAGCAAGGGCTTGAGGGCTGGGGTTATGCCGATCTCTTGCCTTACTTCAAACGGGCCGAGGGCTCGCGCGACCGGCGAGATGCCTTCCACGGCCAGAGCGGCCCACTGAAAACCGAGCCCGCGGCGAACTATGGCACTTTGGATAAGGCCTTCATCGACGCGGCTGTTGCGGCCGGCCACCGGCCGCTGGAGGATTTCAACGGTGCCGACCGCACCGGTGTGGCACGCAATGACAGCACCGTGTCGCGCGGGATCCGGCAATCCTCGGCCATTGCCTATCTGAAAGCACCGCCCAAAAACCTGACCATTCTGACCGGCCAGCAGATCGCCCGGATCGTGATCGAGGGCAAACGGGCGGCCGGCGTGGAAACGCTGAGCGGCCAGGTCATCCGGGCAGAGCGCGAAGTGATTGTCTGTCAGGGCGCCTTTGGCACCCCGCATCTGCTGATGCTGTCGGGGATCGGCCCGGCAGACCATTTGCAAGCGCATGGCATCACGCCGGTTGCCGATCTGCCCGAGGTGGGCGCCAATCTGGCCGACCATGTGGATGTCTCGATGCAATATGCCTCGGACCGGTTGGATCTGAGCCATGCCAAGTACCAGCGTCTGGACAAAGCGGCGATGCTGATGGGCCGCTGGCTGCTGAACGGTTCGGGGCCAGGCGGCGGTGCGATGTTCTCTGCCGTGCTGTTTCACGCCTTTGAGGATCCGGCCTTGCCCGAGCTTGAGGTGTTCATGACGCCCATGACGATCGAGGAAAACTTCGGCAATGGCGAAGAAGAAACCGCGCCGCTACTGCAGCGCTTGGGCCGCAAGCTGCTGGTGCGGGGCCGTAAAGCGGCCCGTCCCGGCATTCAGATCGATATCAATCAGGAACGCCCCAAAAGCCTGGGCAGCGTACGGCTGGCCGGCGCCGATCCGCGTATTCACCCGCTGATTGATCCCAATTATTTTGCTGATGCGAGGGATCTTGATGAGCTGGTGCGCGGCGTGCATGTCATGCGCGAGGTCATGGCCCAGCCCGAGATTGCCCGATATCACAAGGACGAAACCGGCATCTGGAAAGATGCGCGGACCGAGGCCGAGATCATTCACGCCATCCGTCAGACCGCCTTTACCGGGCATCACCCCTGTTCCACGGCCCGCATGGGTACGGATGATGGCGCGGTTTTGGATGCAGAACTGAAAGTGCACGGTATCGAGGGGCTGCGCGTCTGCGATGCCTCCGCGATGCCATCGCAAATCACTGGAAACCTGTATGCCACGGTGGTCATGATGGCTGAAAAGGCCGCCGATATGATCCTCGGCCGCCCCGCCTTGCCGCACGAAGACCCAAGGGAAGCTCTCCATGCCTGAAATCAAGACCTATCAATACTTTGCAGACAACGCCTGGCATGACCCGGCCGGGGGCGGCTATTTCGACAGCGAAAACCCCGCTGACGGCGAGGTCTGGGCGCGGGTTCCCGATTGCCGTCAGGCGGATGTGGACCGGGCGGTCGCCGCAGCCAAAGCCGCCTTTTATGATGGTCCTTGGGGGCAGATGCCGCCCGCCGGGCGGGGCCGAGTCTTGCGGCGCATCGGAGATGTGATTTCCAGACATGCCGACCGGCTTGGGACGGTGGAGCTGCGCGACAATGGCCGGATACCGAACTGTGCGCCGGGCCTGAAGGAGGGCGGCTGGCAGGTGGATAGCTGGCATTATTACGCCGGGCTTTGCGACAAGTTCGAGGGCCGTGTGATCCCGGCTGAGCTGCCCAATATGCACAATTTCACCACTTGGGAGCCTTTTGGCGTGGTTGCACTGATCCTGCCGTGGAACTCGCCCTTGGGCACATTGATCTGGAAGCTTGCACCTGCATTGGCGGCGGGCAACACCGTCGTGATCAAACCCTCGGAGCAGGCAAGCTGTTCGGTTCTGGAGCTGATGGACGTTCTGGCCGAGGCGGATCTGCCCCCCGGCATGATCAATGTGGTGACAGGGTTCGGCTCCACAACAGGAGAGCCGCTGATCGACCACGAGGATGTGCGCCTGGTCAGCTTTACCGGCGGCACCGGCGGCGGACGTGCCGCCGCAGCCGTTGCGGCGCGGCAGGTCAAACCGGTGATCATGGAACTGGGCGGCAAATCTCCGCAGATTGTGCTGCCCGATGCCGATCTCGACTTGGCTGTGAACGGGATTGCCGCCGGTATTTTTCCGGCGGGCGGGCAAAGCTGCATCTCGGGCTCGCGCCTGCTTGTCCATCGGGACGTGATCGGCGCCTTCACTGAGCGGCTTGTGGATGTGGTGCGCAAAGCGCGTGTCGGGCCGCCTGATGATCCCGCCAGCCAGATCGGGCCGATGGCGAACTGCGCCCATTATAATGCCGTGCGGGCTCGGATCGACGCCGCCGAGGCCGCCGGACACCGCATGCTGCTGGACGGGCGCGGTGCTGCGCAGGAGAAGGGCTACTACATAGGGCCAACCGTTTTTGCCGACGTGCCCAACGGTTCCGATCTGGCTCAGAATGAGGTGTTCGGCCCGGTTGTCAGCACCGAAAGCTGGGCGGATGACGAAGAGGTGATCTTTACCGCCAATGATACGATCTTTGGTTTGGCTGCCGGCATCTGGTCACGCGATGTGGCCCGCGCCATGCGCATCGCAAACCGGATCGAGGCGGGTACCGTTTACATCAACAACTACTTCAACGCCGCCACCCAAAGCCCGGTGGGCGGGTTCAAGCAGTCCGGTTATGGCCGCGAGAACGGCATTGAGGGCATGCGCTGCTTCATGCAGACGAAATCGGTCTGGCTGTCGACCGATCCGCATCAGCCCGACCCATTTCCGGCCAGAGAGAGCGCCCATGACGCCGTTTAGCGTAGCCTTCGCTGATTGGGGCGCCGGGGCCGCCTTCCCCGAGACCGCGCGGGAGGAGGCAAGACTGGCGCTGCTCGACACCGTGGGGTGCATCATCGCTGGCTGGGACGAGCCGCAGACCCGTGCAGCACGCCAGGCGTTCGGAGCTGAGGATACCGCGACCACCACGGCGCTGATCCTCGGCAGCGCAGCCCACGTGCTCGATTTTGACGACTATGAACTGCCTGGATCGACTCACCCGAGTGCGGGGATCCTTGGCGCACTTTTGGGCCTTGCCCGGGGCACGCCGATGCCTCTGCGAGAGCTTCTTGATGCTTATATAGTCGGGTTGGAGGCAATCCTGCGCCTTGGTGAATGGCTGCGCTATGATCACTACAACGCGGGCTGGCATGCGACAGGCACGCTCGGCACAATAGGCGCGGCGGCGGCCTCGGCGCGCCTGCTGGGGTTGCCAACTCCGGTCTTTGCCCATGCGCTGGCCATCTCAGCCAGCCTTGCGTGCGGGCTTAAGGTGCAGTTCGGCACAGGCACCAAGGCGCTGCACCCCGGATTTGCTGCCCGCGCAGGGATCGAGGCCGCCCGGCTGGCCGCTGCGGGCGCAACCGGGGCACGGGGCGCTTTTGAAGGGCCGTTTGGGTTTGCGGCGCTGCATCACGGTGCGGCGACAGAACCGGGCGGTATCCTGGCCAAGATCGGCCAGCCGCTTGGCATCAGCGAACATGCGATCCTGCGCAAACCATGGCCCTCCTGCGCCTATACCCATCGGGTGATCGACGCGGCACTTGCCCTGCATCCGCGTTTGCCTGACCCCGCCGAATGGGCACGCATTACCCTGCGTATGCCGGAACCGTTCTTTCGGGTGTCCAGCGTGATGCAACCCGCAAATGCCGACGAGGCCCGGTTCTCTGCCGCGTACACGGCGCTGCTTGCGCTGCTGGACGGCGCTGTCCGACCGCAGGGGTTCCAGAACGGCGCCTGGCTGCGCCCGGCAATTGTGGAGCTGCTGACCAGGGTCGAGATCGAGGCTTATGACCCCGGACCATCGCTGGATGACATGAGCCCAGATCACCCCGATACAGTCACGGTGCATCTCGCGGATGGATCTGCCCTGTCCGAAACCGTCGGTCACGTTGCCGGCGGCCCAAGCCGTCCCTTGAGCGCTGGCGCCCTGCGTGCCAAATTCACCTCCTGTGGCGGCGACGACGCAACCGCAGAACTGATCACGGCAGCTCTTCTTGCAACGCGCCTTACGATTGGCAGTTGCGCCAAGACTTTCGAGTTGACCAAAGAAGAATGAATGACCTCAGCTGATGGAACGCACACTGGACCCCGAAATCCTGTCCCAATGGATCGGACGCAGCGAAACCCGGAGCGATACAATCCGGGAAGAGCCGGCCAATCTGATGGAAATGACCCTCGACCGCGGCCCGGTGCTGGGGGATGGCGATCCTTTGCCGCCGCTCTGGCACTGGCTCTACTTCCTGCAATCGGCAAAGATGGGCGACCTCGGGCGCGATGGGCACCCGGCGCTTGGGGGTTTCCTGCCGCCGGTGGGGCTGCCTCGGCGGATGTGGGCCGGCGGGCGGCTTGAGTTTCTTGCACCCCTGCGGGTCGGTGCCCAAGCCACGCGGGTATCGTCGATCCGCGACGTGAAGCTGAAACAGGGCCGCACAGGGGCGCTGTGCTTTGTGACGGTTCGCCATGAGGTCAGCAGCGGGGGCACGCTTTGCCTGTGGGAAGATCACGACATTGTCTACCGCGAAGACCCTACGCCGGGTGATACCGCCCCGGCACCGCCAAAGGCCGCATCTGACTGGGATGCCACCGAAGACATCTCGCCTTCCGAAGTGATGCTCTTTCGCTATTCCGCGCTGACCTTTAACGGCCACCGCATCCATTATGACCGGAATTATGCCCGCGAGGTCGAAGGCCATCAGGGCCTCGTCGTGCATGGCCCGCTGATCGCCACATTGCTGGCCGATCTTGCTTTGCGCAGAGGCAATGGAAAGGCCCTGCGCGCCTTCACCTACCGCGCCGTCAGCCCGGTCTATGACCAGCATGAATTCTCGATACGCGTGCGGGCAGAGGGGCGCGGCGCCCTGACGCTCGCCGCAGCGCAATCCAGCGGCGCGCTTGCGATGCAGGCCACTGCCGATTTCCAACTCTGACAGCCAATAGTGACCGAAATCCGATGACCAAAGAAAATCCGATGAAAAACCCGTTCTCCGATCTGCTGGTGGTATCTGTGGAACAGGCCCTGGCGGCCCCGCTGTGTACCTCGCGTCTTGTCGACATGGGCGCGCGGGTGATCAAGATTGAACGCGCCGGGGGGGATTTCGCGCGCGGCTATGATGCTGCTGTGGACGGGGAAAGCTCTTATTTTGTCTGGACCAATCAAGGCAAGGAATCTGTGGTGCTTGACCTGAAATCCGAGGAGGATGTCGCCTTGATGAGCCGGCTCCTGGCAAAAGCGGATGTGTTTGTTCAAAATCTCGCGCCCGGGGCGATGGCCCGTGCGGGGTTTGCCTCAGATGAGATGCGCAAGAAGCATCCGCGTCTCATCACCTGCGACATCTCGGGCTATGGTGAGGCGGGCCCGGCGAGCAAGCTGAAAGCCTATGACTTTCTGGTACAAGCCGAAGCCGGGCTGGTGGATGTTTCCGGCGCGCCGGACGGTCTGGGCAGGATTGGCGTGTCGATCTGCGATATTGGCGCAGGCATGACCGCCCATGCCGCCATCGTCGAGGCGCTGTTTTACCGGGAGCGCACGGGCGAAGGCTACGGCGTGAGCGTGTCGCTCTTCGGTGTGGCGTCGGAGTGGATGAACGTGCCGCTGATGCAGTACGAATATGGCGGCAAGGCTCCCAGGCGGGTTGGCCTGATGCACCCGACGATCCAGCCCTATGCGGCCTTTACCGTGCAAGACGGCTCGCAGGTCATCATCGCCATCCAGAATGAACGCGAATGGGGCCGATTCTGCGACACGGTCTTAGGCCAGCCCGGCCTGGCGTCTGACCCGCGGTTTGACAGCAACAATGCGCGAGTGAAAAACGTGGAGGCTCTGCACGCAGCCATCAATTGCGTGTCGCAAGAGCTGCCCCGAGAGGCTTTTACCGGCCTTCTGGTCGAGGCCGGTATCGCCTATGGCGCGATCAATTCAGTGGCCGCCCTGGCGGAACATTCCGGGCTGAACCGCATCCGGGCCTCGACCAGCAAAGGCACCGAAGTCACCATGGCTGCGCCACCGATCCGCAAATCCATAGACGCTGGTCACGGCCTGTCATCCCCACCGAAGCTTGGGCAGCATACGGAAAGTGTCTTTGGCGAATTTGGTGATTTGTAGATACTGAATGGCGCAAAGGTGTTGCTTCAGGTACAGCAGAACCTCTTCCTGCGAATGACATATTGAGCAAAATCCGCCGCGTAGAAGCGACAAGAGCGCCGCAGGGACCAACAGATGCTGCGTCAGCAACATGCCGAAACGTCAATGTCGGGAAAATTCGCGTCTCGATTGTTAACTCCATCTGCGGCGAAAGGGCCGTCTGAAATTTGGCGAGATCCACACGGGTGAACGACTGGTTTCGTGAAATTCTCTGCACCGCCGAATTTTTGGCGCTGCGTGAGCGAAGACTTTCTGCGTGAGCAATAGCTGCATCAGCAAAGGGCGGCTGAGTCCCGCATAGCAGTCGTTGGCGCTTAGCCAAAGTAACGTCTGCTTCATCAGTT
>CALGTJ010000718.1 GCA_937901435.1 uncultured Rhodobacter sp.
CGTTGCCTGTCCGGGGCGGGCTGCAAGGTTGTTCTGGCTGCGGGCAATGCCAGTGCCATGACAGACGGAGCTATGCGGGAGTTTGGGTGATGGCGTGATTTGAAGGGCGGCGTATTGTGGCGGTGTAAAAGCCAGCCAGAACCTCACAAGGAGCAATACGCCATGAAGAACGATACAGGTATTCTGCCATTTCGCCAATCGGATTCGATCACAGATCCATTGACCGAGCTTGCGCGGGAAGGCGCGCGGCGCATGCTGGCGGAGGCATTGAAAGCCGAAGCTGATGCGTTTGTCGCCAGTTTCGCCGATGAACGACTGGAGGATGGCCGCCAACGGATTGTGCGGCATGGATTTGGACCAGAACGTCAGATTCAGACGGGGATTGGCGCACTGGATGTGCAGCGGCCGAAGGTGCGCGACCGGAAGGCGACACCTGATCCAGCCTCAAAAGTCCGCTTCACGTCGAACATATTGCCCAAATGGGCGCGCCGCTCGGTCAGTCTGGATGCGCTTTTGCCGGTGCTTTACCTGAAAGGTATCTCAACCGGCGATTTCCAGGAGGCGTTGTCAGCCATTTTAGGGGCTGATGCACCCAACCTGTCGCCCAGCGTACTGGCCCGCCTGACAGCGGGTTGGCAGGCAAATTATGACAGCTGGGCGCAGCGAGACCTATCGGCTCGTCACTACGTCTACATCTGGGCGGATGGTGTCTATCTTCAGGCGCGGATGGAAGAAAATGCCGAGTGTATGTTGGTGATCATTGGCGCGACACCGGAGGGTAAGAAGGAACTGCTCGGCTTTCAGGTCGGCCTTCGAGAGAGCACCCAGAGCTGGCACGAGCTGCTGGCTGACATCAAGAAGCGCGGACTGTCCGTCGCGCCCGAGATCGCGGTTGGCGACGGGGCCATGGGCTTCTGGAACGCGCTGGATAAGGCGTTTCCAAGCACAAAACACCAGAGATGTTGGGTACATAAGGTGAAAAATGTGCTGAACTATTTTCCCAAGCAAATGGGACCCGGCGTGAAGTCGGATCTGGACAACATTCAGCACGCCGACACCCGTGCTGCCGCAATATTTGCCTTGGATACTTTCAAAGAAAAATATGGCGTGAAATACGAAAAAGGTGTGGCCTGTCTGATCAAGGACAAGGACGCGATGCTGGCATTCTTCGACTTCCCGGCCGAGCATTGGGGCCATCTGCGCACCTCGAATCCCATCGAGAGCGTCTTCGCAACGGTGCGGCATAGAACGGTGCGCACCAAAGGCGCACTCTCGCAAAAGACCGCAAAACTGATGGTCTTCACCCTCATCCAGTCCGCATCGAAAACATGGCTGCGCCTCAAAGGCAGAAATCAGTTGCCAAAAGTCATCGAAGGAATCAAATTCAACGACGGCGTCGAAGTGAAGAATGACGCCAAAAACCGCGCCGCCTGATGACGCGCGTCACCCAAATTCAAGCATAGCTCATGTGCAGGTCTTGCGGCTCTTGGAGACATTCGAGATGGCAGACCTGCAGGTTGC
>CALGTJ010000719.1 GCA_937901435.1 uncultured Rhodobacter sp.
ACGCTGGCCGATTCAACCTGAGATAGCCGCGAGTCTGAGAACGGGTTTTATGTGAAGCCCCGGCGCGGCAATGCGGCGAGCGCAAAGGTTGTGCATATAGGTAAACATTGCTTACCTATTATTGATGCGCTATAGGTAAGCAACGCTGACCTATTGGTGAGAACCATGCGCATCATATCCCGCACCCCGATTGCGACCATCGACCCTGTGACCACCACGGCGCTGGCCGACCATCTGCGGATTGAGAGCGCAGAGACCACCACCGCAATGGCCTATGTGAGCGCGGCAGCTCTGGAGCTGGAGCGTTACACGGACCTTGCCCTGCTATCGCAAACGATCGTGGCAGAGGCAGACGCGACCGAGGCGGCAAGCCTGTCGCTTATCCTGCCCATTGGCCCCCTGCTGGACACCCCCACAGTCGTGGCCATCAATGCGGACGGCAGCACCACCACGATCACCACCGCGACCACCAGCATAGGACAACACCCGGTTGTCACCCTGTCCGACGATCCCGGCTTGCCTGTCCGTGTCACCTACGCGGCAGGCTATGGCCCGGACGAAGACGACATTCCCCGCGACCTGTCGCTGGCCATCCTCGACCAGACCCTGAGGCTATACGACAAGCGCGGCGACATGGACGAAAGCCCAAGGCTTGCCCCGTCAGCGGCCCGGATCTGCGCGCGCTATCGTCGTGTGAGGATGGGCGTTTGATTAAGGTACCAATGCCGAGACCTTTGAAAACCAGCGGGCTCGGTGTGGGACTGTTCTTTTCTCATTCCCAAAAAAATCCGGGCAAAACCTAATGGCGCGGGCGTCCAAAGATGCGGTTGCGGCGCTGCGGTTTCTGTCGCGGCTGACCGTTCCTGAGGGGCGCAAAGCTGGAAAGCCTATGCGGCTAGCCAAGTTTCAAAAGGACTTTGTGCGCGGCGCGTTTGCCAAGGGCACGGCGGTGGCGCTGCTGTCGATTGGCAGAGGAAACGCCAAAACCGCCATATCGGCGGGCATCGCTCTGGGCCATCTTGTCGGAGAGATTGCCCCCCAACCCAAGCGAGAAATCATTTTCGCAGCTCGAAACCGCGACCAAGCCAAGACCGCGTTTGGGTTCCTTGTCGGATTTATCGAGGGCTTGCCAGAGGACGAACAAGAACAATTCACGATCCGGCGCGGTTCCCGGCTGGAGGTTGAGACCAGCGCAAACGGCGGCGGGCTGGCGCGTGTTATCCCGGCGGATGGGCGCAGCATTCTGGGCGGCGCACCTACGCTTGCCATCCTCGACGAGCGGGCGGCGTGGGAGCGTGAAAAGGGCGACAATCTCGAAAACGCTATCTTGTCCGGACTGGGCAAGCGCGACGGCATCGCCCTGATAATCTCGACCAGCGCACCGGATGACACCAACACGTTCAGCCGGTGGATCGACGCGCCGCCCCCCGGCACCTATGCGCAAGAGCATAGGCCCCCTGACGGCTTGCCCCCTGACGATTTGGAAAGCCTGTTGATTGCCAACCCCGGCGCGCGTGAGGGCATCGGCGCAACCCCTGAGTGGCTTGTATCGCAGGCACGGCGGGCGATTGCGCGCGGCGGTTCGGCCCTGTCCAGTTTCAGAAACCTCAATTTAAACCAAAGGGTCGCGTCTGACGATCGTTCCGTGCTGGTTACAATCGACGAATGGCTGGCGGCTGAGGTTGCCCCGGACGCATTGCCCCGGCGTGACGGCCCGGTTGTTCTCGGCGTGGATCTGGGCGGTTCCCGTTCTATGTCGGCAGCGGCGCTATTCTGGCCAGTGACAGGGCGTTTAGAATGCGTGGGCGCGTTCCCCTGCAATCCGGGTTTGTCCGACCGTGGGCAAGCTGACGGCGTGTCCGGGCGCTATGTGGAAATGTCCGACCGTGGCGAGCTGGTGACAATGGGTGACACCACAGTGCCGGTTGATCGGTTCCTTGCTGACGTGGTGGCCATGCTGGACGGGCAAGCCCCGGCGGCTGTTGTGGGCGATAGGTTCCGCCATGCTGAATTTATCGAGGCCCTGCGCGGCGCTGGCCTAGACCGGGTTCCCTGTGTCTGGCGCGGCATGGGCTGGCGTGACGGTTCCGAAGATGTGGAGAGATTCCGGCGCGCGCTGTTCGAAGGCAAGGTGCGCACCACCCCGTCCCTGCTGCTGCGTTCTGCGTTTGCGGACGCCATCACGCTGGTGGACCCGGCAGGCAATCACAAGCTGGCGCGTTCGAGATCCACAGGCCGAATTGACCCAGCGGCGGCAACTGTTGTCGCGGTGGCGCAGGGCGTCCGAATGCAAGGCCAACCCGAGGGCAAAGCGAGGTTAGCATGGGCATAGCAAGCAAGCTCGACCGCAAGGTGCAATTCCAGCGCAATGTTGGCACGGTGGACGCGTTCGGCGGCGTGACCGAAGAATGGGAAGATCACGGCGATCTGATCTGCGCACTACGCCAAGACATAAGCGACGGCGAGAAATGGCGGGCGGGCGAAGTCGCGGCCAGTGCGACCACCCGGTTTCACGTTCGCAGTTCTGCGTTCACCCGCGACATAGACCCCCGCGACCGGGTTCTGTGCGAGGGCGAAACCTTCGAAATCACCGGCACAAAACAGGTTCACCCCGGCAGGCGTCAACTGATCGAGCTGACCTGTGCGCGGCGCACCGATGTCTAAGCGGCCCGGTAGATGGGCGCTAAGGCGTCCCGAATGGCAGGCGGTTCGCCATGCTGTTCTTGAGCGTGACAACTGGTGTTGCCAGCACTGTGGCGCGCGTCGGCGTCTGGAGGTTCACCACGTCAAGCGCGTGGCAGACTTTCCGGCGCTGGCATTCGAGCCGGGGAATTGCCTGACCCTATGCGGCCCCTGCCACACTGACGAAACCAACCGGGAAATGGGCAACAAGCCTAATCCAGAGCGCCAAGCATGGCGCAAAGCGGTGGCCGAGCTGGCCACAAACACCAAGCGAGCAGAAGGAAATCAAAATGCTTGAATCAGTGAAGATCCAGCGCAGACAGTCGGAGATAAGGCAGGCGCTGGCAGAGATGGCAGGGGCGGAAACCCTGACCGACGAAACCCGTTCCAAGATGGACGCCATGGACGGCGAATATCAGGACAACGAGCGCAAGTTCCGTGCGGCCCTGATCGGAGAGGACGAACAACGCCAAGCGGCCAAGGGCGAGCTGGAAACCCGTTCGAGCAAGGAATGGGCTGAAATGATGGCCGGGTTTGAGATGCGGCAGGTTGCTTTGCACCTCGACGAAGGCGCGGCCCTGTCCGGGCGCACGGCTGAAATCGTGTCAGAGCTGCGCGGCGCTGGTGGGTTCCGTGGCATCCCTGTGCCATGGGCAGCTCTGGAGCAACGGGCAGGCGAAACCGTGGCAAGCGGCACCCCCGACCCTATCAGCACCCGGCCAATCATCGACCGGATCTTTCCCGGTTCCATGGCCAGCGCGATGGGCGGACAAATGATTGCCATCGACCAAGGCGCAGCCGAATGGCCGGTTGTGACCAGTTCCGTGGCGGCAGGCTGGCAGGCGACCGAGCTTGGCGACGTGGCAGGCCCGACCGTTTACGCCACGACCGACCGGGCAATGCAGCCTGACAACACGTTGGGCATCACGATGAAAATCACCCGGCGCAGCCTGAAACAATCCGGCAGCGCGCTGGAGCAAGCTGTGCGGCGCGATATGGCGGGCGCTATCGGGCAGGCCATCGACGCGGCTGTGTTCAACGGTTCTGGTTCCTCTGGGCAGCCTCTGGGCGTCATCGCGGGCGCGAGCACCTACGGCATCACGGCAACGGCGATTGACGCCACGGCCAGCCATGGCGCTTTCCGTGCAGCGGTTGCAGCCTTCATGGTTGCCAATGCGGCGGGCAGTTCGGCGGCGGTTCGTTCCATGATCCGACCAGAGCTGTGGGATTTTCTGGACTCGACAATCTTTGACGCGGGCAGCGGTTTGACCGAATGGGACAAGCTATCCCGCCTCATGGGACCGATTAACACCACGTCCAACGGGCTGGCAGCACCGGCAGGCAATCCGGTTGCCACCAGTGCGCTGTTGACCACCAGCACCGGCGGCGTGGCCCCGTTCTATGTGGGCGCGTGGGGCGCGGTGGATATTATCCGCGACCCGTTCAGTGATGCGGCAAGCGGCGGGCTGAGACTGACGGCGCTGGCCACCCTCGATGTGACGGTGGCGCGTCCTGCGCAACTGCGCGTCCTGACCGGGCTGGAGCTGGCATAATGCTCTGGGGCGCAGCATCTGGCGCGCTGGAGCTGCGCGCAACTGAGGGAGGCGTCCGGTTGTCCGGGCGCTTTCCCTACGCCACAGAAACCGAGCTGGCGCGCGGGCGGTTCGAGAGGATCGAGGCGCGGGCTTTTGGCCAGCGGATCGAGGCAGGCGAGGACGTGCACCTGTTGTCAGGCCACGACTATGGCAAGCCTCTGGCCAGTCGGCAGGCGGGCACCTTGGAGATCCGCGACACCGACACGGCGCTGGAGATCGAGGCCACAATATCGGCGGGCACAAGCTGGGCGGCTGATTTTATCGAGGCGCACCGGGCTGGGCTTATCCGTGGCTTGTCACCGGGTTTTCGCGTTTCACCCGGCGGCGAAAGGATCGAGCGGCGCGGCGATGGCGTTCTGAGATCAATCAGCCGGGCGGATCTGTTCGAAATCAGCGGCGTGACCCGGCCAGCGTATGAGGGCGCGCAAATCGAGGCGCGGGCTTGGCAGGTTGAAACCGTTCCCCGCGTAACGGTTCACCCCTATTCCCGCTGGAGGGCATGACATGGGCATGTGGCCATTCAAGACAAAAACCAATTCCAAAGCAGAAGCGGTTGAAACCCGCGCATCCGGCACCGGATACACGGCGGCAATCATGGCAGCGCGGCAAAGCTACATCACCGGCGCGTCGGATCTGGCAGAGCTGACCAGCGCAGCGCAGGCGGCTGTAAGCCTCTGGAGCGGCGTTCTGGCGTCTGCTGATGTGTCGGGCACCGATATGCTGGACCGTGCCACCATGGCGCTGCTGGGGCGTTCTCTGGCGCTGCGCGGCGAGTTCGTCGGCATCATCGACGGCGGCGGGATTGTCCCGGCGGTGGATTGGGACGTGAGCACCCGCAACGGCAGGCCGGTGGCCTATCGCGTGGGCATCCCTGAGGCAGGCGGCGGGCGATCTGAAACGGTTCTGGCGCAAGAGGTGTTGCATGTAAGGATTGGCAGCGACACGGCATCCCCATGGACGGGCACGGCCCCGTTGCAGCGTTCGGCTTTATCCGCCAATTTGTTGCACCAGATCGAAGGCGCGCTGCGCGATACATTCCGAGACGCGCCGATTGGTTCACAGGTGTTGCCCCTGCCAGATTCCAGCGCAGAGGACATGGAAAACATGCGGCTGGCCATCCGTGGCAAACATGGCTCGACCCTGATTATCGAGGGCGTGGCGCAGGCAACGGCGGCGGGCATGAATCCCCAACTAGGCCAGCGCAGAGACGATCTGACCCCGGATCTGGGCAAGGCTGAGGCGTCGGCAATGCTGGCGCAGGCGCGTGGCGCTGTTGTGGAGGCGTTCGGCATCCCGGCGGCGTATCTCAACCCGGCATCGACCGGCCCTGTTTTCAGGGAATGCCAGCGGGCGCTTGTCACCTATACGATGGCCCCGATTGCCAAACAGATCGAACAAGAGGCATCCGCCAAACTCGGCGGCGCTGTCCTGATCGACGTGGAAACCCCTGTGCAAAGCTATGACACCGGCGGCAGGGCGCGGGCGCTGTCGGGCATCATCAAAGCACTGGCCGAGGCACAAGCGGCGGGCATCGACCCGGCGGTGGCCATGAAGCTGGTGGGCTGGAATGGCGAGTAAAAGGGCGTGGCGTTTGATATGTCAAACCAGATCAAGCGCAGCCAGAAAATCAAGGCAGGGCACAAAGTTCAGCGGCGGGCGTCGCTGATCCTGTTGATTGCCGAAGTCATCACAGACGATTGGCGCGAAGGCGTCACCCCGACCCTGCTAAACCACGAAGGCACTTTGATTGCGTCCCTACGCTCTGGGCTGTGCCTCACTGGCATGGGCTGGAGTGACGCAAACACGGCAGCGAAGGAGGTTGTGGCCGAGGCTTTCCGCCAAGTTGGAGCCAAGCGGCCAGCGTGGCGCGAGGCGCAGCCGGAATGGACCGAACAAAGCGTTATCAGGGTAACACGGACACGCTGCGCGCAATGCGAGGGCACTCTGGAGATCGGGCAAAAGACATATTGCAGCCCCCGCTGTGCAAACAGTCACCGCGCCAAGGTGGCCTATCAAAACGACATTGAGGGAATGCGGGCAATCCAGCGCTTGCGAAGGAAGAAACGATTGGCGGCGCAAAATGGATAACGGAATAACGCCATGGGCTGACGTGCGTTGCAAGTGGTGCGACGAACGATTGCCCCTAGAGCGAGATCCCCGGCGCGAATTTTGCGACAACGGGCGAGCCTGTGAGAGCGCCTACCACAACGATCTGCGGAGCGCGCGCAACCTGCTGGCCCGGATGGATAGGACATGCAGAGAATGCGGCGCAACATTCACCAGGCAAACCGCCAGGGCGATCTATTGCAGCCTGGCTTGTGCAAAGAGGGCTTGCGGAAAACCCAGACACCCGATGACCACCAAAACCTGCACCGGTTGCGGGCAGGCATTCCAGACCCGGCGGATGGATCAATTCTATTGTTCGGAGCCATGCAGGCGGCGAAACCGGCGCAGGCGGCGTGCAAACACCTTGCCATCTGGCGACATGTAGACTTTGCTGTTCCCGACATAGATAGAGCTGGGAGGGCTGAAAATGAGCAAGGTAAGCATGGCGCAGGCGTCAAAGATTTTTGACGTAAGTCGCCCCACATTGCTTAAACACCTGCAAAAAGGGAAAATATCTGGGGAAAAGATTGATGAATCTTGGCAGCTTGATCTGTCAGAGCTGGCCCGGATCTATACGCGGAGAGGTGAAACACCTGTAACCCCAGTTCATGCCCAGTTTCCAAAACCCGACATAGAAGAAACCATAAATTTACAAGCTGAAATCAGGGTGTTACAGGCCGAGCTTAAAGCGGCTGAAAGGCTTCTCGATGAGCGGGAGCGTCACCTTGATGAGCTGCGCAAACTGCTGGACCGGCCCGACACTCGACCCCAAGGGCGGCGCTGGTGGCCGTTCTGAAGGTTAACAAAAGCATAAAGCGGTGGACATCACCCAATAAAGCCTTGCCCTGACTGTCGATCAGTCCATAGAATGTGTGAGCGCGCGGTGAACCGTCTAGATCTAGTTTAAAAATGTCAAAATCGATACAGCGCGCAAGAAAAAGCCCCGCAGGTGTTGGTCGCACCTACGAGGCATAATTTCAACAAGGGTGTCTTGTCGGTAACTTCCTATGCACAGCTTCACACGAAATGTGTCGCGCCGACAAGCCCCTTACATCAACAGGGTGCGAAATGTCGCAAAAAATATCACTGAACGAATTGCCCCGCGCGCTGCGTGAGCATGACGTGAGCGTTACCTATCCGACCGTGTGGCGCGCTGTCGTCGATGGACGCATTCCAGCGATCCGCGAGGGCCGACGCTGGTTTATAGATCCGGCGAACATGCCGGAGATTGTCACCACGCTGGCGCAGAGGTGACGCGCCATGACACATCATATGGGCTTCAACATAGCCGCCGGGATTGCCCCGGCGGGCGAATTGGCACTTGTGGATCACATGCGCGACGTGGCGCTGGAGCTTCTGGGCGAGCCTAACAAGCAACTATCTGGCCAGCACGAATTGCGGTTCGGGCAACGTGGTTCCCTATCTGTGGATCTGGAAAAGGGCACATTCTACGACCACGAAAAAAGCGAGGGCGGCGGCGTTCTTGATCTTATCGGACGCGAGCGGAATATAACCAAAGGGCAGGCAGCGGACTGGCTGCGCGAGCGGGCAGGGCAAGCACGATCACCAGCACCACCGACGAAATCAGCCACCACAAAGGCCAATAAACACAAAACGGACACCTACAAATACGAGGACGAAAACGGCGCGCATCTGTTCGACGTGATCCGGTTCGAGCCAAAGGACTTTCGGCAGAGGGCACCAGACGGCGCGTGGACTGTGAAGGGCATTCGCAAGGTTCTTTACAGACTGCCAAAGATAGCAGCGGCACCAGACGGCAGCACGATCTATCTGGTGGAAGGCGAAAAGGACGTTCACGCTCTGGAGGCCAAAGGGCTTTTGGCGACGACCAACCCCGGCGGCGCGGGGAAATGGAATAAGGATTACGCGACGACCCTACGCGGCAAGAATGTCGTAATCCTGCCGGACAATGACCAGACAGGACGCGACCACGCAACAAAGGTGCAAGAGTCACTGCGCGGCGCTGGTGTGAGTTGCGCGGTTCTCGAATTGTTGGGCTTGCCTGAAAAGGGTGACGTTTCGGATTGGCTGGCAAAGGGCAACGCCCCTGCCGAGCTTGAACGCCTCGCCAAAGAGGCTTTGCAGATCACCCCCAAGATCCGGCCAGACAACAGCAAGTTTAGCCTGATCCGAGCGGATCAACTGGAGTTCAAAGAGCCGGATTATCTTGTGACTGGCCTAATTGAGGCCGAAACGCTGGCACTTTTGTTTGCGGATCCCGGCAGCGGCAAGAGTTTTGTGGCGATGGATATAGCCGCATCAATCGCAACAGGCTGTGGGTTTCATGGGCGCGACGTTCGGCAAGGCGCTGTGATCTATATCTGTGGCGAAGGTAAAAACGGCGTCAAGCGCAGACTAACAGCATGGGAACGGCACCACGGCGCCAGCCTCAACGGCAAACCTCTATTTGTGTCCAGTGTCGCGGCCCGGTTCCTGTCACCAGAGAGCATATCAGAGATCATCGCGGCCATTGATGTGGCAGCGCAAGAGGCTGGCAGCGTGGCCATGATTATCATCGACACTCTCAACCGAAACATGGGCGCGGGCGACGAAAGCAGCACGGCAGACATGACGGCGTTTATCTCTGCTGTGGATGCGGTGAAGGACCGTTACGACGCCACGGCCCTGATCGTCCACCACACTGGCCACGGCAACAAAGAGCGAGCGCGTGGCAGCATGGCAATGCTTGGCGCGCTTGATGCAGAATACCGGATTGAGAAAGACGAAAGCATCGTCACGATCACCAACACAAAGATGAAAGAGGCAGCAACGCCCCCGCCTATCGCGTTCAAGCTGGTGGAAATCGAGGTGGGAAAAACCCGGCTTGGCGAGCCAATTACATCGGCAGCATTAACAGAGACAGATCCACCCGAGCCGAAAAAGAGCAGCCTAAGCCCAAATCAAAAGCTGGCGCTGGAGGCGTTGAAACAGTTCATCGCAGACAACGGACAGCCAACACCCGGCGGCACCGGATGGCCAGAACCCGGCAGCAAAAATCACGTCAACACAGACGAATTTATGACGTTTCTAAAGGGCAAAATGACAGCGGATAGCGCAGACAGTCGGCGCAGAACGGCAAAACGAGCCTTTGACGATCTTTTGTGCAAGGGAGCTGTGCAGACTAACGAGGGCTGTGTCTGGATTCTCTAAGCAATATCAAGGCCCGGACAGTCGGACAGCGGCGGACAGTCCGGGTTTGTCCGCCTGTCCGGCATACGCATAAACACCCGGACCGGATCCGGACGGACAGGACACCACCCTAAGGGGTGTCCGGCTGTCCGGGTGTACGATGCACCAATTATTCCCCCCCAGAAAAATAGATAAGAGAGACCCCCCACAACGCTGGCCGGTTCAACCTGAGATAGCCGCGAGTCTGAGAACGGGTTTTATGTGAAGCCCCGGCGCGGCAATGCGGCGAGCGCAAAGGTTGTGCATATAGGTAAACATTGCTTACCTATTATTGATGCGCTATAGGTAAGCAACGCTGACCTATTGGTGAGAACCATGCGCATCATATCCCGCACCCCGATTGCGACCATCGACCCTGTGACCACCACGGCGCTGGCCGACCATCTGCGGATTGAGAGCGCAGAGACCACCACCGCAATGGCCTATGTGAGCGCGGCAGCTCTGGAGCTGGAGCGTTACACGGACCTTGCCCTGCTATCGCAAACGATCGTGGCAGAGGCAGACGCGACCGAGGCGGCAAGCCTGTCGCTTATCCTGCCCATTGGCCCCCTGCTGGACACCCCCACAGTCGTGGCCATCAATGCGGACGGCAGCACCACCACGATCACCACCGCGACCACCAGCATAGGACAACACCCGGTTGTCACCCTGTCCGACGATCCCGGCTTGCCTGTCCGTGTCACCTACGCGGCAGGCTATGGCCCGGACGAAGACGACATTCCCCGCGACCTGTCGCTGGCCATCCTCGACCAGACCCTGAGGCTATACGACAAGCGCGGCGACATGGACGAAAGCCCAAGGCTTGCCCCGTCAGCGGCCCGGATCTGCGCGCGCTATCGTCGTGTGAGGATGGGCGTTTGATTAAGGTACCAATGCCGAGACCTTTGAAAACCAGCGGGCTCGGTGTGGGACTGTTCTTTTCTCATTCCCAAAAAAATCCGGGCAAAACCTAATGGCGCGGGCGTCCAAAGATGCGGTTGCGGCGCTGCGGTTTCTGTCGCGGCTGACCGTTCCTGAGGGGCGCAAAGCTGGAAAGCCTATGCGGCTAGCCAAGTTTCAAAAGGACTTTGTGCGCGGCGCGTTTGCCAAGGGCACGGCGGTGGCGCTGCTGTCGATTGGCAGAGGAAACGCCAAAACCGCCATATCGGCGGGCATCGCTCTGGGCCATCTTGTCGGAGAGATTGCCCCCCAACCCAAGCGAGAAATCATTTTCGCAGCTCGAAACCGCGACCAAGCCAAGACCGCGTTTGGGTTCCTTGTCGGATTTATCGAGGGCTTGCCAGAGGACGAACAAGAACAATTCACGATCCGGCGCGGTTCCCGGCTGGAGGTTGAGACCAGCGCAAACGGCGGCGGGCTGGCGCGTGTTATCCCGGCGGATGGGCGCAGCATTCTGGGCGGCGCACCTACGCTTGCCATCCTCGACGAGCGGGCGGCGTGGGAGCGTGAAAAGGGCGACAATCTCGAAAACGCTATCTTGTCCGGACTGGGCAAGCGCGACGGCATCGCCCTGATAATCTCGACCAGCGCACCGGATGACACCAACACGTTCAGCCGGTGGATCGACGCGCCGCCCCCCGGCACCTATGCGCAAGAGCATAGGCCCCCTGACGGCTTGCCCCCTGACGATTT
This sequence comes from uncultured Rhodobacter sp., assembly GCA_937901435.1. The sequence continues at coordinate 11,226 of CALGTJ010000719.1, forward strand.
GGAAAGCCTGTTGATTGCCAACCCCGGCGCGCGTGAGGGCATCGGCGCAACCCCTGAGTGGCTTGTATCGCAGGCACGGCGGGCGATTGCGCGCGGCGGTTCGGCCCTGTCCAGTTTCAGAAACCTCAATTTAAACCAAAGGGTCGCGTCTGACGATCGTTCCGTGCTGGTTACAATCGACGAATGGCTGGCGGCTGAGGTTGCCCCGGACGCATTGCCCCGGCGTGACGGCCCGGTTGTTCTCGGCGTGGATCTGGGCGGTTCCCGTTCTATGTCGGCAGCGGCGCTATTCTGGCCAGTGACAGGGCGTTTAGAATGCGTGGGCGCGTTCCCCTGCAATCCGGGTTTGTCCGACCGTGGGCAAGCTGACGGCGTGTCCGGGCGCTATGTGGAAATGTCCGACCGTGGCGAGCTGGTGACAATGGGTGACACCACAGTGCCGGTTGATCGGTTCCTTGCTGACGTGGTGGCCATGCTGGACGGGCAAGCCCCGGCGGCTGTTGTGGGCGATAGGTTCCGCCATGCTGAATTTATCGAGGCCCTGCGCGGCGCTGGCCTAGACCGGGTTCCCTGTGTCTGGCGCGGCATGGGCTGGCGTGACGGTTCCGAAGATGTGGAGAGATTCCGGCGCGCGCTGTTCGAAGGCAAGGTGCGCACCACCCCGTCCCTGCTGCTGCGTTCTGCGTTTGCGGACGCCATCACGCTGGTGGACCCGGCAGGCAATCACAAGCTGGCGCGTTCGAGATCCACAGGCCGAATTGACCCAGCGGCGGCAACTGTTGTCGCGGTGGCGCAGGGCGTCCGAATGCAAGGCCAACCCGAGGGCAAAGCGAGGTTAGCATGGGCATAGCAAGCAAGCTCGACCGCAAGGTGCAATTCCAGCGCAATGTTGGCACGGTGGACGCGTTCGGCGGCGTGACCGAAGAATGGGAAGATCACGGCGATCTGATCTGCGCACTACGCCAAGACATAAGCGACGGCGAGAAATGGCGGGCGGGCGAAGTCGCGGCCAGTGCGACCACCCGGTTTCACGTTCGCAGTTCTGCGTTCACCCGCGACATAGACCCCCGCGACCGGGTTCTGTGCGAGGGCGAAACCTTCGAAATCACCGGCACAAAACAGGTTCACCCCGGCAGGCGTCAACTGATCGAGCTGACCTGTGCGCGGCGCACCGATGTCTAAGCGGCCCGGTAGATGGGCGCTAAGGCGTCCCGAATGGCAGGCGGTTCGCCATGCTGTTCTTGAGCGTGACAACTGGTGTTGCCAGCACTGTGGCGCGCGTCGGCGTCTGGAGGTTCACCACGTCAAGCGCGTGGCAGACTTTCCGGCGCTGGCATTCGAGCCGGGGAATTGCCTGACCCTATGCGGCCCCTGCCACACTGACGAAACCAACCGGGAAATGGGCAACAAGCCTAATCCAGAGCGCCAAGCATGGCGCAAAGCGGTGGCCGAGCTGGCCACAAACACCAAGCGAGCAGAAGGAAATCAAAATGCTTGAATCAGTGAAGATCCAGCGCAGACAGTCGGAGATAAGGCAGGCGCTGGCAGAGATGGCAGGGGCGGAAACCCTGACCGACGAAACCCGTTCCAAGATGGACGCCATGGACGGCGAATATCAGGACAACGAGCGCAAGTTCCGTGCGGCCCTGATCGGAGAGGACGAACAACGCCAAGCGGCCAAGGGCGAGCTGGAAACCCGTTCGAGCAAGGAATGGGCTGAAATGATGGCCGGGTTTGAGATGCGGCAGGTTGCTTTGCACCTCGACGAAGGCGCGGCCCTGTCCGGGCGCACGGCTGAAATCGTGTCAGAGCTGCGCGGCGCTGGTGGGTTCCGTGGCATCCCTGTGCCATGGGCAGCTCTGGAGCAACGGGCAGGCGAAACCGTGGCAAGCGGCACCCCCGACCCTATCAGCACCCGGCCAATCATCGACCGGATCTTTCCCGGTTCCATGGCCAGCGCGATGGGCGGACAAATGATTGCCATCGACCAAGGCGCAGCCGAATGGCCGGTTGTGACCAGTTCCGTGGCGGCAGGCTGGCAGGCGACCGAGCTTGGCGACGTGGCAGGCCCGACCGTTTACGCCACGACCGACCGGGCAATGCAGCCTGACAACACGTTGGGCATCACGATGAAAATCACCCGGCGCAGCCTGAAACAATCCGGCAGCGCGCTGGAGCAAGCTGTGCGGCGCGATATGGCGGGCGCTATCGGGCAGGCCATCGACGCGGCTGTGTTCAACGGTTCTGGTTCCTCTGGGCAGCCTCTGGGCGTCATCGCGGGCGCGAGCACCTACGGCATCACGGCAACGGCGATTGACGCCACGGCCAGCCATGGCGCTTTCCGTGCAGCGGTTGCAGCCTTCATGGTTGCCAATGCGGCGGGCAGTTCGGCGGCGGTTCGTTCCATGATCCGACCAGAGCTGTGGGATTTTCTGGACTCGACAATCTTTGACGCGGGCAGCGGTTTGACCGAATGGGACAAGCTATCCCGCCTCATGGGACCGATTAACACCACGTCCAACGGGCTGGCAGCACCGGCAGGCAATCCGGTTGCCACCAGTGCGCTGTTGACCACCAGCACCGGCGGCGTGGCCCCGTTCTATGTGGGCGCGTGGGGCGCGGTGGATATTATCCGCGACCCGTTCAGTGATGCGGCAAGCGGCGGGCTGAGACTGACGGCGCTGGCCACCCTCGATGTGACGGTGGCGCGTCCTGCGCAACTGCGCGTCCTGACCGGGCTGGAGCTGGCATAATGCTCTGGGGCGCAGCATCTGGCGCGCTGGAGCTGCGCGCAACTGAGGGAGGCGTCCGGTTGTCCGGGCGCTTTCCCTACGCCACAGAAACCGAGCTGGCGCGCGGGCGGTTCGAGAGGATCGAGGCGCGGGCTTTTGGCCAGCGGATCGAGGCAGGCGAGGACGTGCACCTGTTGTCAGGCCACGACTATGGCAAGCCTCTGGCCAGTCGGCAGGCGGGCACCTTGGAGATCCGCGACACCGACACGGCGCTGGAGATCGAGGCCACAATATCGGCGGGCACAAGCTGGGCGGCTGATTTTATCGAGGCGCACCGGGCTGGGCTTATCCGTGGCTTGTCACCGGGTTTTCGCGTTTCACCCGGCGGCGAAAGGATCGAGCGGCGCGGCGATGGCGTTCTGAGATCAATCAGCCGGGCGGATCTGTTCGAAATCAGCGGCGTGACCCGGCCAGCGTATGAGGGCGCGCAAATCGAGGCGCGGGCTTGGCAGGTTGAAACCGTTCCCCGCGTAACGGTTCACCCCTATTCCCGCTGGAGGGCATGACATGGGCATGTGGCCATTCAAGACAAAAACCAATTCCAAAGCAGAAGCGGTTGAAACCCGCGCATCCGGCACCGGATACACGGCGGCAATCATGGCAGCGCGGCAAAGCTACATCACCGGCGCGTCGGATCTGGCAGAGCTGACCAGCGCAGCGCAGGCGGCTGTAAGCCTCTGGAGCGGCGTTCTGGCGTCTGCTGATGTGTCGGGCACCGATATGCTGGACCGTGCCACCATGGCGCTGCTGGGGCGTTCTCTGGCGCTGCGCGGCGAGTTCGTCGGCATCATCGACGGCGGCGGGATTGTCCCGGCGGTGGATTGGGACGTGAGCACCCGCAACGGCAGGCCGGTGGCCTATCGCGTGGGCATCCCTGAGGCAGGCGGCGGGCGATCTGAAACGGTTCTGGCGCAAGAGGTGTTGCATGTAAGGATTGGCAGCGACACGGCATCCCCATGGACGGGCACGGCCCCGTTGCAGCGTTCGGCTTTATCCGCCAATTTGTTGCACCAGATCGAAGGCGCGCTGCGCGATACATTCCGAGACGCGCCGATTGGTTCACAGGTGTTGCCCCTGCCAGATTCCAGCGCAGAGGACATGGAAAACATGCGGCTGGCCATCCGTGGCAAACATGGCTCGACCCTGATTATCGAGGGCGTGGCGCAGGCAACGGCGGCGGGCATGAATCCCCAACTAGGCCAGCGCAGAGACGATCTGACCCCGGATCTGGGCAAGGCTGAGGCGTCGGCAATGCTGGCGCAGGCGCGTGGCGCTGTTGTGGAGGCGTTCGGCATCCCGGCGGCGTATCTCAACCCGGCATCGACCGGCCCTGTTTTCAGGGAATGCCAGCGGGCGCTTGTCACCTATACGATGGCCCCGATTGCCAAACAGATCGAACAAGAGGCATCCGCCAAACTCGGCGGCGCTGTCCTGATCGACGTGGAAACCCCTGTGCAAAGCTATGACACCGGCGGCAGGGCGCGGGCGCTGTCGGGCATCATCAAAGCACTGGCCGAGGCACAAGCGGCGGGCATCGACCCGGCGGTGGCCATGAAGCTGGTGGGCTGGAATGGCGAGTAAAAGGGCGTGGCGTTTGATATGTCAAACCAGATCAAGCGCAGCCAGAAAATCAAGGCAGGGCACAAAGTTCAGCGGCGGGCGTCGCTGATCCTGTTGATTGCCGAAGTCATCACAGACGATTGGCGCGAAGGCGTCACCCCGACCCTGCTAAACCACGAAGGCACTTTGATTGCGTCCCTACGCTCTGGGCTGTGCCTCACTGGCATGGGCTGGAGTGACGCAAACACGGCAGCGAAGGAGGTTGTGGCCGAGGCTTTCCGCCAAGTTGGAGCCAAGCGGCCAGCGTGGCGCGAGGCGCAGCCGGAATGGACCGAACAAAGCGTTATCAGGGTAACACGGACACGCTGCGCGCAATGCGAGGGCACTCTGGAGATCGGGCAAAAGACATATTGCAGCCCCCGCTGTGCAAACAGTCACCGCGCCAAGGTGGCCTATCAAAACGACATTGAGGGAATGCGGGCAATCCAGCGCTTGCGAAGGAAGAAACGATTGGCGGCGCAAAATGGATAACGGAATAACGCCATGGGCTGACGTGCGTTGCAAGTGGTGCGACGAACGATTGCCCCTAGAGCGAGATCCCCGGCGCGAATTTTGCGACAACGGGCGAGCCTGTGAGAGCGCCTACCACAACGATCTGCGGAGCGCGCGCAACCTGCTGGCCCGGATGGATAGGACATGCAGAGAATGCGGCGCAACATTCACCAGGCAAACCGCCAGGGCGATCTATTGCAGCCTGGCTTGTGCAAAGAGGGCTTGCGGAAAACCCAGACACCCGATGACCACCAAAACCTGCACCGGTTGCGGGCAGGCATTCCAGACCCGGCGGATGGATCAATTCTATTGTTCGGAGCCATGCAGGCGGCGAAACCGGCGCAGGCGGCGTGCAAACACCTTGCCATCTGGCGACATGTAGACTTTGCTGTTCCCGACATAGATAGAGCTGGGAGGGCTGAAAATGAGCAAGGTAAGCATGGCGCAGGCGTCAAAGATTTTTGACGTAAGTCGCCCCACATTGCTTAAACACCTGCAAAAAGGGAAAATATCTGGGGAAAAGATTGATGAATCTTGGCAGCTTGATCTGTCAGAGCTGGCCCGGATCTATACGCGGAGAGGTGAAACACCTGTAACCCCAGTTCATGCCCAGTTTCCAAAACCCGACATAGAAGAAACCATAAATTTACAAGCTGAAATCAGGGTGTTACAGGCCGAGCTTAAAGCGGCTGAAAGGCTTCTCGATGAGCGGGAGCGTCACCTTGATGAGCTGCGCAAACTGCTGGACCGGCCCGACACTCGACCCCAAGGGCGGCGCTGGTGGCCGTTCTGAAGGTTAACAAAAGCATAAAGCGGTGGACATCACCCAATAAAGCCTTGCCCTGACTGTCGATCAGTCCATAGAATGTGTGAGCGCGCGGTGAACCGTCTAGATCTAGTTTAAAAATGTCAAAATCGATACAGCGCGCAAGAAAAAGCCCCGCAGGTGTTGGTCGCACCTACGAGGCATAATTTCAACAAGGGTGTCTTGTCGGTAACTTCCTATGCACAGCTTCACACGAAATGTGTCGCGCCGACAAGCCCCTTACATCAACAGGGTGCGAAATGTCGCAAAAAATATCACTGAACGAATTGCCCCGCGCGCTGCGTGAGCATGACGTGAGCGTTACCTATCCGACCGTGTGGCGCGCTGTCGTCGATGGACGCATTCCAGCGATCCGCGAGGGCCGACGCTGGTTTATAGATCCGGCGAACATGCCTGAGATTGTCACCACGCTGGCGCAGAGGTGACGCGCCATGACACATCAAGAAACGATACTGACCGAGCTAGGCAAGGCCGCGCTCGAATACGCGAGACGTGGCTGGCATATCATGCCCCTTCGAGCGGGCAGCAAAAGTCAACACTATCTACCCAACGGGCAGAACGACGCGTCCTGTGACCTCGACCAAGTCAAAATGTGGTGGACACAATGGCCAGACGCAAACATAGGGCTGAACCTTGCGGCATCCGGGCTGGTGGCACTCGACCCCGACACCTACAAGCCAGACTGCGGATGGGCTGAATTTATAGCAGGGCGCGATCTGCCAGAAACGCTGGTGCAAACATCGGCGCGCGGTGGAAAGCACTATATTTTCACGGCCCCGGCTGGAGATCAATTTAAGGGCGCGCTGTGTCCCGGCGTGGAGATCAAGCACAAAGGCTACATCATGCTGGAGCCTTCGACCTTCGAGGGCAAACGCTACCAATTTGAGACAGACGACGATCCCGCACCCGTCCCAGAATGGGTTCCGCGCAAGATCCCTTTATCAGCGCAGGCGGCACCCAAAGCTGGATTCAGGATCGACACCGGCAGCTTCCCCACTCTTGACAGCTATAGCGACGGCCCGACCATGGGCGAGGTGGCGGAGGCGCTGACCTATATTACAGCGAATCTGCCCTATGACGACTGGTGCAAAGTTCTCATGGCTTTGCATGACCAGTTCGGCGCAGGTGGGCTGGCGCTGGCAGACGAATGGAGCGCAACCGGCACAACATACACCCCCGGCGAGGTGGGAAAGAAGTTCACTAGCTTCAAACCCGGCGGCGGCGTCACAATCAAACGAGTATTTGGGCTGGCCAAGGATAACGGATGCAACCTGTCAGAGCTTGGCAGGAAACATCGGCCAGCGCGGCGTGAGGCCCGCAAAGAGGCGTTTAAGATCAACCCGCCGAAAATCAACCCGGCGGCGGAGAAGCTGGTGGCAAAGATCACCAAGGCGATCAGAGAAGCCCTGCCAGATCTAAAAGAAGATCCGTTCATAGACCCGCTGATTGTCCGCGACATGATCGAGGGCGCGTTCTGGAGTGGGGCAAAGTCGCGGCTGTTCCTGCTGAACGAAACCGAATGCCTTGTGCAGTTCCCGGCCACTGAGGCTTG
>CALGTJ010000720.1 GCA_937901435.1 uncultured Rhodobacter sp.
GCCGAAAGACCGCTACCGGGCTGTCCACGGTTGAACAGGACCACAGGAATGCCTGCTTTGACACACAGCTCCGTGAGGCCAGAGGACATCGAGACAGAAGCGGCGATGATGCCATCGACCTGATAATCGAGCAGGTCTTGCACGACGTTTTCGATGCCGTCGGTGGAATTGGAGACGGTGAAGATCAGGATGTGATAGCCCTGCGCCTGTAGTGCGTTGGAGAGACGTTCAAGGGCTTCGGGGTAGAACTGGTTATCAAGATAGGCGACGATCAACCCGATAATGCGCGACTTGCCGGTGATCATTGCGCGGGCCAGCACGTTGGGGCGATAGCCGAGCTGCTTGGCTGCTTTCTTTACCTTCTTGGTGGTTGCGGGACTGGCCGACGCGCCCGAAAAAACGCGGCTGACAGCGGATTGGCTAACGCCAGCCATTTTAGCAACTTGCAGAGAGGTAATTTTCGCGCCCATCAGTCTGCTGTCCAACCTCCGTCGATGATCAAATGCGTGCCGGTAATCAACGCGGCGGCGTCAGAGGCGAGGAAGGTGGTCGCGCCCATGATGTCGCTCACCTCGCCGACGCGCCCAAGTTTGATCTTTTCTTCGATCCAGGCGCGGCGTTCCGGGATGGCGAGGGTTTGCTCGCCAAGTGGCGTGCGGATGAAGGTCGGGCAAATGGTGTTGACGCGGATCTGGTGCGGGGCCCATTCGATGGCCATGCTTTTCGTCATGCCTTCCAGCGCGTGTTTGGTGGCGCAATAGACGGCACGGTCGAGGCCGCCGACGTGGCCCATTTGGCTTGAGATATTGATGAGGGAGCCGGGTTCTCCGGCTTCGATCAGTCCTTTGGCCACGGCGCGGGTAAGGAAATAAGCAGCCTTGACGTTGAGGTCCGTGACGGCGTCGTAGTCGGCCTGTGTGGTGTCTGTCGCAGGGGCGTGGCGGGCGAGACCAGCGGCGTTGACGAGGATATCGAAGGGGCCGTGGGCGGCGATGGCGGCCTCGGTCGCGGAAATGTCGGAGATGTCGAGCGGGAGGGCGGCGGCCTCCCAGCCCTGCGATTGGAACGCGGCCGCCTGTTTCTCAACCGCCGTGGCGGTGCGGGCAACCAGCGTGACGTGGGCGCCAGCCTCGGCCAAGGCTACGGCGCAGCCTTCACCGATGCCGGAGGTCGCGCCAGTGACCAACGCGCGTTTGCCGTCAAGGCGCATGGAAGGCGTGCGCGGAAGGCTCATGAGAACTGGCTTTCCGGTAAGGAGATGGGGCCGAGGTTGCGGGCCTTGTTGAATTCGCCCATTCGGGCAAGCACGTCCACGCCCAACTGTCGGTAGATGTCCAAAAGGTCGATCAGGACCCAGTTTTCGCGGATCAAACCATCCTCGACGCGCCAAAAATCAAGCGAGCGCATGAGGATTTCTTTGCCTGCTGGTGCAAGCCCCATCCATTCGCCCTCAGATACGGTCAGACGCATGTTCGGCCAACCAGTTTCGCAGACGTAATTGCCCTGGGCGAACCAATGGGACGACAAATCGCCCATGGCATCAAGTTTGCGGTCGGGCATCGCCTTGAGGAACGGGATTTGGTGCCAGTTGCGAAACCCCGCAATGCCGCGACCCGTGCCGATGCCCGCAGGCCCGTACCAGTTGTTGCGCGGGTGCCAGTATTTTTCCAAATTCATCACCGCCGGATCGGGATTGGCGGGATATTTGCAAAGGTCATCCAGCATCGCCAGCACATGGGCCATCGTTGCGTTTCCGTCCCCCTCCGCCGTCAGGCCGTCTTGGGTCATCGGCGCAGGGGTGGCGAGGAATTTGCCAAGCTGCGGAGCGAGGGGCCAGGCGTTCGCCTGCATCATCAGCTCTGGTATGTCCCACAGGATTTGCGCCTCGGTGATCTTAACATCCTCAAGTTTGAAGAACTCGTGGTAGCGCATGTGGATCAGGTGGCCCGTGGGTGGAATATTCAACCAAGGGCGCAACATGGTGCCCATATAATTGCCCATGCAGCCGACCCAGTCCTGACCTTCCGGCGTGGTGCCTGACAGCACAATCATGTCGCGGCGCTCAAGGTCGGGGATCGCGTCGAGCAGCGGGGCATAGGCGGTGTCCCACATGTCCGCGCCCGTCACAGTGTCCATGGGGTGACAGATGTGGATGGTGGCGTCAGGTGCAAAGGTTTGCGCAACCACTTTGGCGGAGTCCGGCGTTGCGGCTGCGAGCGCATTTCGCAGAGGAAACAGGGCGGGGTGGAGGCTCACTCGGCGGCCTCGCGGTAGGGCGCGCCAGTGCCGTAGGGGACGTTGATGCCGCCGTAGCGGCGCACGCGGATATTGCATTGCTCGGCATGGCCAACGAAGCCTTCAAGCATGCAAAGGCGTGAGCCATATTCGCCGACCAGTGTGGCCGCCTCGTCAGTGATAATTCTTTGATAGCTGTGGGTTTTCAGGAACTTACCGACCCACAAACCACCAGTGTAGCGACCAGCCTTTTTGGTGGGCAGCGTGTGGTTGGTGCCGATGACTTTGTCACCGTTGGACACGTTGGTGCGCGGACCAAGGAACAAAGCACCATAACATGTCATATGCTCAAGGAACCAATCATCGCGATCTGTCATCACCTGCACATGTTCAGATGCAATGTCGTCAGCGACGGCGAGCATCTCGTCATAGGTGTCACAGACGATGACCTCGCCGTAGTCTTCCCAGCTCTTTCCGGCGGTGTCGGCGGTCGGGATGATTTGTAGAATGCGGTCGATTTCCGCCAGCGTATCCTTGGCGAGCTTTTCGGAGTTGGTGAGCAAAACGGCGGGAGAGTTATAGCCGTGTTCAGCTTGACCCAGCAGGTCCGTGGCGCAGAGTTCGCCATCAGCCGCCGTCTCATCGGCGATAACCATGGTTTCGGTCGGGCCAGCAAACAAATCAATGCCGACGCGCCCGAACAGCTGGCGTTTGGCTTCGGCGACAAAGGCGTTACCGGGGCCGACGAGCATGTGG
>CALGTJ010000721.1 GCA_937901435.1 uncultured Rhodobacter sp.
TACCAGTCAAACACAGTCAAGCCACAACCCGATGGGTGATCAGCACACGCTTACTCACGGTCGAGCATGAGCCCAAGCCATTCGTTGCGGTCAAGGGCTTGGCCCGGGTCCTGTTCAGCGAGGGCCTTCCAGGCATCGGCCATGCCTGTCAGGCCAAGTGCAGCCATCTCGTCGAGGGTGGGATGTGTCAGCAATTGATGTTCCTTCTGTGCTGAGGGTTACTGGTAGTAGCCAGAGCCACGAATGTTGTCGTGGGCCGGGGTGGCGGTGATCGGCTCTGGCGGCTCCGGGGCCTGATCCAGTCCAGTGACAAGGATGGAGCGCACCGAGGCATAGGAGACGGTTCCGACCGTCAGGGCGCGGTTGCAGGCCGCTTCCAGTCTGTCCGCTCCGAACTGACGCTGCAGGCTGAGCACACCGAGGGCGGATCGGTATCCCTGCTCGGGATGTGGCCTGTCGCGCATCAGGCGCTCCACGAGCGCGGCCGTGTGATAGCCGGTGCGGGCTGCCCGGATTATGAGGCTTTCCGGCGTCATGCCGCCATAGCGTTGGTGCGCCTTGGGCATGTGTTCTTTTATCGTGGAATGACCGCCCCGCTGGCCGCGGCGGTGATGAACGGCAACGCGCTCGTGGTTATGGAAAATCTCGATTACGCGATGGGTCAGGCGCACATCGACTTGCCGACCGATCAGGCGATGCGGCACGGAATAGAAGCTGTGCAGCACCTCGATATGGTAGTCGGGATGCACCTTGTGTTGATTGTCACTGAGAACTGACCCGGTAGCCCCATAAATTGTCACTGAGAACTGACCCATGTGAACACATTGCCCCGACATTTTTGGCTCGGGGGATATGGAGTGATCGACATGGGATTTTTGAGTGTCATTCGACGCTGGGCATTGCGTGACAAAATGCCAATCAGAGAGATTGCCCGTCGCACGGGTTTATCTCGCAACACGGTTAAGAAGTATCTGCGCGAGGGCATTGTTGAGCCTAAGTTCAAGACCCCGCCGCGACCGACCAAGCTGGACCCCTACGCGGATCGATTGTCAGCTTGGTTGCTGACGCAGACGCGCAAATCTCGCAAAGAGCGTCGAACCGTCAAACAGATGCACGCGGATCTGGTCCAGTTGGGGTATGATGGTTCCTACGAACGTGTTGCGGCCTTTGCCCGTGCATGGCGTGCAGACCGACAGCGGGCGGAACAGACGACAGGGCGCGGCACTTTCGTGCCTCTGATCTTCCAGCCTGCTGAAGCTTTCCAGTTCGATTGGAGTGAAGACTGGGCCAATATTGGCGGTGAGCGACTGAAGCTTCAGGTTGCGCATATCAAGTTGTCGCACAGCCGGGTGTTTCTGGTCCGGGCTTACCCGCTGCAAACGCACGAGATGCTGTTTGACGCCCATTGGCACGCGTTCCGTGTGTTTGGCGGCGTTCCCAGCCGCGGCATCTATGACAATATGAAGACGGCGGTTGATCGCGTTGGCAAAGGCAAGCAGCGGGAAATCAATGCCCGTTTCAAGGCGATGGCCAGCCACTATGTCTTTGAGCCCGAGTTTTGCAATCCAGCTTCAGGCTGGGAGAAAGGCCAGGTCGAGAAGAACGTTCAGGACGCGCGCAATCGGCTCTGGCAGGTCATGCCTGTCTTTGCCGATCTGGCCGAACTGAACCAATGGCTTGAAGATCGGTGTATCGCTCTGTGGGAAGAGACGCCGCACAAGGCCTTGCCAGGGTCCATCTCCGATGTGTGGGCAGCTGAGAAGCCCATGCTGATGGCTCTGCCGCCCGCCTTCGATGGATTTATCGAACACAGCAAGCGCGTGTCCCCCACATGCCTGATCACATTCGAGCGCAACCGGTATAGCGTGCCTGCCAGCTTTGCGAACCGCCGTGTCAGCTTGCATGTCTACCCTGACAGACTGGTCGTTGTGGCCGAAGGGCAAACAGTCTGTGAACATGGACGGATCATTGACCGGTCCCACCGTAAATCTGGCAAGGTTGTTTATGACTGGCGGCACTATCTTGCTGTTATTCAGCGCAAGCCTGGTGCCCTTCGCAATGGCGCGCCCTTTACCGAGATGCCGGAAGCCTTCCGACGCCTGCAGGAACATATGTTGCGCAAGGACGGGGGTGACAGGGAAATGGTCGATATCCTGTCGTTGGTTCTCCAGCACAATGAAGAGGACGTTTTGCGGGCGGTCGAACTCGCGCTGGAAGCGGGTGTGCCCACCAAGACGCATATCCTGAACCTGCTTCACAGGTTGATCGACCGTAAGCCTACGGAACATCCAGAAGTCGACCCGCCGGAAGCCTTGGCATTGCAAACGACGCCCGAAGCAAACCTGGATCGCTATGACGGCTTGAGGCAGGCAGGGGAGAAGCGCCATGCGTCATGACCCTGCCGGAGCATCCATCGTCATCATGCTGCGCAGCCTCAAGCTCTATGGCATGGCAAACGCCGTCGAAGACCTGGTCGCCCAAGGTGCCCCGGCCTTTGAAGCCGCGACACCGATGTTGTCTCAGTTGCTCAAGGCTGAAATGGCGGAACGAGAGGTTCGATCCATTGCCTACCACACAAAGGTCGCCCGCTTCCCTGCATACAAAGACCTCACCGGATTTGATTTTGCGTCCAGTGAAATCAACGAAGCGAAAGTGCGGCAGTTACACCGGTGTGAGTTCATCGAAAATGCCGAGAATGTCGTTCTGATCGGTGGGCCCGGCACGGGCAAAAGCCACACCGCCACTGCAATCGGCATTCAGGCGATCGAGCACCACAGGCGTAAAGTGCGGTTCTTCTCAACAGTGGAGCTGGTCAATGCACTGGAGCAAGAAAAAGCGAGCGGAAAAGCCGGTAAAATTGCCGAAATGCTGACCAAGGTCGACTTGGTCATCTTGGACGAGCTTGGCTACCTGCCGTTCAGTTCATCAGGTGGGGCGCTGCTCTTCCATCTTCTCAGCAAACTATACGAGCGCACCAGCGTGATCATCACAACCAACCTGAGCTTCTCAGAATGGGCGCAGGTCTTCGGAGATGCAAAGATGACCACCGCTCTACTGGACCGCCTCACGCACCGCTGCCACATCTTGGAAACGGGCAACGACAGCTACCGTTTCAAGGCCAGTTCCAAAGCTACCAAAAAAAACGCGAAAGGAGACCGCAACATTGACCGCGTCATAGACCACGACGCATAACTGAAGGTGGGTCAATTCTCGGTGAAAATACCGGGTCAGTTCTCAGTGACAATCAACACTGCATGAGGCCAAATGCAAGACGGTCGAACAGATACGGCAGGACCCGTTTTGGCGAGAACGAACGATAAACCAAGCAGGCGTGCCGATCCGCGCCAACCCTCGGCACGCCTGCAAATGTCGCAACCACATGCGTGGTCGCGCGGTCGGCGAAACCTCAGCCGACCTGGTGGGCTCCGAGCGGGTTCGCCGCCATCCCCACCGCCGCGCTCGATCCGGCCCACTGTCCGGCGTCTCCTGCGGTCCCCGCGCTTGTCGGGTCCGGGTCCCCATCAGTTCTGGCAGCTTTGGCTATTCCAACTCGGTTGGTGG
>CALGTJ010000722.1 GCA_937901435.1 uncultured Rhodobacter sp.
GTTCACGCTTTCGGCCCCCTCGGCTACGGCCCCGTCAAAGCGCAGGAAGTTCATCGAGGGCGAGCCGATGAAATCGGCCACGAACAGCGTGGCGGGCTTGTCGTAGATTTCCTGCGGGGTGCCGAATTGCTCGACCACGGCGTTGTTCATCACCACGATCTTGTCGCCCATCTGCATCGCCTCAAGCTGGTCGTGGGTGACATAGACGGTGGTGGCGTTCATGCGGTCATGCAGCGCGCGCAGTTCTTCGGACATGCGCTCGCGGAATTCGGCATCCAGCGCGCCGAGAGGTTCGTCCATCATGAAGGCCTTGGGATCCCGCACGATGGCACGCCCCAAGGCGACCCGCTGACGGTCGCCGCCCGACAGCCCGCCGACGGGGCGGTTGAGGATATCGGTGATGCCGAGGATCTCGGCCACTTCGTTGATTTTCGCCTTGATCTGCGCGCGCGGCATGCCTTGGGACACCAGCGGATAGCTGAGGTTGCGGCGCACATTCAGATGCGGATAGAGGGCGAACATCTGGAACACAAAGGCGATGTCGCGTTTGGAGGGCGGTAACTGGCTGATCTCTTCGCCGTCCAGATAGATCTCGCCCGAGGTGGGCAATTCCAGCCCGGCGATCATGCGCAGAGTTGTGGTCTTGCCACAGCCCGAGGGGCCGAGCAGCATGAAAAACTCGCCATCCTCGATGGTGAAAGAGCTTTCCTTGACGGCGGTGAAATCGCCAAATTCCTTGCGGATGTTCTTGATCTGGATCTGGGCCACAGGGCTACCCTTGCGTTTCTGAGGAGGCGATACGGTCGCAGTTGGCGAACCAAGCGGGGCGGCGCGACACCCAATAGGCGTGACCGGGGTCAAGGAAATCGGTCTCCTCAAAGCAGCCCCCCGCGACGCAGGTCATGCCGGGGGCGAAATCGCCGCGCCACCACAGGGTTGTGCCGCAGGTCGCGCAGAAATGCTGGTCGATCACGCGACCACCCTGCCCCGCGCGTACCCATTTGGTCGAAGGCCCGGTGACGACAACGCTGTCCTGCGGCCAGAGCGCGGTGATCCCAAGGGCAGAGCCGGTACGTTTCTGGCAGGTTGTGCAGGAACAAAGCAGGACGCGGGCGGGTTCGCCATGGGCCACGACGCTGAGGGCACCGCAGCCACAGCTTGCGTGATGAACTGTCGCTTGATCCATGGGCCTACTCCTTGAAATGGCTGACGATGATGAACATCACCGTGCCGACGAGGGTGACGATGAAGGAATAGGTATAGGCCCAAAGCACGAAGGGCTGCATCAGCATGAAGACACCCAGACCGATGAGGATGGTGGCCAGCATCTCCCACGGGCCACGGCGCAGTTGCAGGAGTCCTGTGAAAAAATTGCTCATTTGCGCACCGCTCCGAAGGTTATGCCCCGCAGCAGGTGTTTGCGCAGCAGGATGGTAAAGATCATCACCGGCAGCAGGAAGATCGTCGCCCCTGCAGCAACCGCTGGCCAGTCGAGGCCGCCGACGCCGATGATGGTCGGAATGAAGGGCGGCGCGGTCTGCGCGGTGCCGGATGTCAGCAGCACGGCAAAGGCATATTCGTTCCATGCAAAGATCAGACAGAAAATCGCGGTCGAGGCGATACCTGTGGCGGCCTGCGGCAGCACGACTTTGTAGAACGCCTGAAAGCGGGTGTAACCGTCGATGAGTGCTGCCTCTTCATATTCGAGCGGGATCTCGTCGATAAAGCCTTTGAGCAGCCAGACCGCGAGGCTGATATTCACCGCTGTATAAAGCAGGATCATCCCCAGATGCGTGTCCGACAGGCCTAGTTGGCGGTACATGAGAAAGATCGGGATGGCGACGGCAATAGGCGGCATCATCCTTGTAGAGAGGATGAAGAACAAAAGGTCATCGGCAAAGGGGATCTTGAAACGGCTGAACGCATAGGCCGCCAAAGTGCCCAACACGATACTGAGGAAGGTGGACCCAAAGCCGATGATGACAGAGTTCAAAAACCGCTCGCCAAACTTCGATGGACCCGCGATGACCATGTCATAGTCGCGCACGATCTCTTCGTACCAAGTCTCTGGCGGATTGGCGGCGAGGAATTCGGGCGTCTGGCGGGTGCGGGTGGTGAAGAGGTTGACGTAGCCTTCCAGCGTGGGTTCAAAGATCACTTTGGGTGGATAGGAAATCGCGTCAGAGGGCGATTTGAACCCGGTCAGCATGATCCACGCCAAGGGGATCAGCGTGATGATTGCATAAAGGATGACCAGCGTGCCTGCGACCCATTTGGTGCGCTTGCCCGGTTCGGTGACGGAATAACTGCTCATCTCTCTTTCACATTGTTCAGGGCTTTGACGTAGATGCTGGCGAGGCCAAAGACGGTGACAAACAGGATGATCGCATAGGCGCTGGCGTAGCCGGTTCGCCATTTCTCGAACGCTTCGCGTTTGAGGTTGATCGAGGTGAGTTCCGTCGTGGACCCCGGCCCGCCGCCGGTCAGTTGCACGACCAGATCGAACATCTTGAAATTCTCGATCCCGCGGAACAGCACCGCCAGCATCAGGAACGGCAGGATCATCGGAATGGTGATGGTAAAGAACTGGCGCAGCTTGGACGCGCGGTCCACCTCTGCCGCCTCGTATATATAGTCGGGAATGGATCGCAGCCCCGCGAGGCAGATCAGCATCACGAAGGGCGTCCACATCCACGTATCGACAATCACGATGGACCACGGCGCGAGTTGCACAGAGCCGAGCATCTCGAAACTGGACGGATCCTTGCCAGTGAAAAAGCCGACGATGTAGTTAAAGAGGCCAATCTGCGGCTGATAGAGGAATTTCCAGAAGTTTCCCACAACCGCAGGCGACAGCATCATCGGCAGCACGATTATGGTCGTCCACAGGTCATTGCCCTTGAATTTCTTGTTAATCAGATAGGCCAGCGTAAACCCGATCAGCACCTGAAAAAAGATCGTCCAGAACAGGAAATGGGCGGTGGCCTGCATGTTCAGCCAGATGTCGCTGTCGGTCAGGATACGTTCATAATTGCGCAGACCGATCCATTCAACCTCGCGGTTCCGGTTCGCCTTGAAGTCGGTGAAACTCAGCCGGATCGTCCAGATCAACGGAAAGATATTGATCGCCAGCAGCAGAAACAGGGTCGGCCCGACGAAAATCCACGCAATCGCGCGATCGCTGAGGCCCTTGATCTTGCGCGCAACACCCGGAGGCGTGGCCTTGGCCGCTTTGGTGAGGGGGGTGTCGGTCATGGCGGTCTATCCGGCGTGAGGATGCAGTTAGGGGATCGCCCCGGAACTGGTCCGGGGCGGCCCTTGATATGTCAGGACCCGATGGGGTCAGACGGGATTACAGCTTGCCTTCGTCCTCAAAGACTTCGGTCCAATCCTCGACCAGCTTGTCCAGGGCTTCCTGCGCGGTGCCCTGATCGGCGACCACATAGTCATGCAGGCGCTTCTGCATCGCCAGCAGCAGTTCGGCATAGGCCGGCTCTTGCCAGAAATCCTGCACCGATCCCATCGCCTCCAGGAAATCGCCCGCAAATGGCGCGCTGTCCACAAAGCCGGGATCGTTCAGCACCGAATTATGCGCCGAATAGCCGCCCAGCGACCACCATTTGGCCTGCACATCGGGCTGGGCAAACCACTTGATATATTCAAGTGCGCCCTCCTGCTTGTCCGAATAGGACACGACGGAAATGCCCTGCCCGCCAAGCGTCGAGCCTGCCACATTCTGCGGCGGGTTCACGAAAAAGTCGATCTTGTCGCCGCCGGTGTTGGGGTCTGCGTAAAGGCCGGGGAAGAAGGCGAACCAGTTCATCGCCATGGCGACCTGACCGGATTTGAACGCATCAAGGCTTTCACCCATATAGCTGTTGGTGTAGCCCGGAGGAGTCGCCGTCTTGTAGAATTCCTTATAGAATTCAAGCGCCTCAACAGCCTCTGCCGAGTTCACGGCCCCGTCCATATCGTAGGAACCGGGGGTGTTCTCATACTTGAAGCCCCAAGGATAAAGCGCCGAAGTCACGCCCATGGTGATCCCCTCAGAGCCGCGCTCTGTAAAGATCGACGCCCCGTAAACGGTCTTGCCGTCAATCTCGCGTCCCTGAAAGAATTGCGCGATCTCCAGCAGTTCCTTTTGCGATTTCGGCTCTGCCAATTCGCGCCCTGTGGCGTCCATAAAGGCGGCCTTGATGTCGTCGCGTGCGAACCAGTCCTTGCGATAGAACCAGCCATTTGCATCGCCCATGGCAGGCAGCGCGTAATAATTCGGCGTGCCCTTGGGCCATGTGGAATAGGCATAAACCGTGGCATCGGCAAAGTCGGACATCGAAATGCCTTCAGCGTCAAAGAAGTCGTTCAGCTTGACGTAATGGCCGTTCTCCGCGCCGCCACCAATCCACTGGCTGTCCCCGATCAGCAGGTCGCACAACTTGCCGCCAGAGTTCAACTCGTTCAGCATCCGGTCGGCAAAGTTGGGCCAGGGGATGAACTCAAAGCTCATGCTGTGGCCGGATTGCGCCTCGAAATCCTTGCTGAGCTCGACCAGCGCGTTGGCCGGATCCCAGGCTGCCCAGCACAGGGTCAGGTCTTCGGCCTGTGCGGTGCCTGCGGAAAGTGCGGCACACATGCTAATCACGCTGGCGGATGCCAGTTTAAAATGTCTCATGATCTTCCTCCCAGATGTGGCCCCTTGCAAACGGTGAATGATTCGTGAGGCCTGTGATGCGACCGTAATTGAGGTGCGCCCCTCATGTCTATTATTTTCTGAGGTGCGCCCCTCAAAGCAAGATATGCAAAGATGTGATGGGGAAAGGCCGGGATCAATTCAGAGCCCTTCATGTCTAAAGCTTTAACCTTGAAATAAAGCTGGGTTCATGCTGCACTCTCGTTAACCTTGTCTGCCCCGTTCGATCAGGCGAATGATTTGCGGTTTGATCATTGCGTCCGATTAGGCCAACCTGACGCATCCTCTGCGCCCGCTTGCGTGGGTCACAGCAACGAAAAACGGACCATCCTAACAGGGAGACGACCCATGAGACTTACCCCCCTAGCCGCCCTCATCGCGGCCACCTTCACCGCCCAAGCCGCCCTCGCCGAAAGCCACGGCGGCACAAAAGTTGGCCTGCTGTCAACGCTTTCGGGCGGCGGTGCCGGGCTTGGCGTCGATGTGCGCGACGGCTTTTTGCTGGCCATCGAACAGTCCGGGCGCAGCGATATCGAGGTGATCGTGGTCGATGACCAGCGCAAACCCGATGTGGCCGTGCGGGCCGCCGAAAAGCTGATCCAGTCGGACAAGGTCGATGTGCTGACCGGCATCATCTTTTCCAACCTCGCCATGGCCGTCGTCCCCTCTACCGTGGCGCAGGGCAAATTCTACCTCTCTCCCAACGCAGGACCTTCGGCGCTGGCCGGGGCGGGATGCAACAAGAATTACTTTAACGTGGCCTGGCAGAATGACACCCTGCACGAGGCCGCAGGCGCACAGGCCAATAACGAAGGGTTCAAGAACAGCTTTATCCTTGCGCCCAACTACCCTGCCGGGATCGACGCGCTGACGGGGTACAAGCGGATGTTCAAGGGCGAGATTGCCGAAGAACTGACCACCAAGCTGGGCCAGACAGATTACGCCAGCGAGATCGCGCAGATCCGGGCCTCGGGTGCGGACAGCGTCTTCTTCTTCCTGCCCGGCGGCATGGGCATTTCGTTTCTCAAGCAATATGCCGACAGCGGCGTGGATGTGCCTTTGATCGGCGCGGCCTTCAGCTTTGACCAAGGGATTCTGGGGGCTGTGGGCGAGGCCGCTTTGGGCGTCAAGAACACCGCACAATGGAGCAAGGATCTGGACAACGCCGCCAACGTGGCCTTTGTCGCCAGCTTTGCCGAAAAATACGGTCGCCTGCCCTCGCTTTACGCCAGCCAGGGCTTTGACACGGCTTTGTTGCTGATCAGCGCGCTGGACAAGGCGCCTGTGTCGGACGCGGACGCCTTCCGCACCGCGTTAGAGGCTGCTGATTTCGCCTCGACCCGAGGGGAGTTCAAGTTCAACACAAATCATCACCCGATCCAGACGATCTATGTGCGTGAAGTCATCAAAGAGGGTGACATCTACACCAACAAGATCATCGGCACCGCCATGACGGATGCCACCGACGTCTACGCGGCTGACTGCAAGATGTAATCTGACCCGGAAGGGCGCGCCGATTTTTCAATTGGTGCGCCCTGCCCTTTGCCCGGATTTCCCATGACCTTTCTTCTGATCGAACAGGTGCTGAACGGGCTGCAGCTTGGCGTGATGCTATTCCTGATCTCGGCTGGCCTGACGCTGGTCTTTGGCGTCATGGGGCTGATCAACCTCGCCCATGGCTCTCTCTATATGGTTGGCGCTTTCGCCGCCGCCGCCGTCGCCGCCTATACCGGATCCTATCTGATGGGCATTATCGCCAGCATGATCGCCGCCGCCGTCGCCGGTGTGCTGATCGAAACACTGGTGATCCGCCGTCTGTACGGGCGCGACCATCTGGATCAGGTTCTGGCCACCTTCGCGCTGATCCTGATCTTTTCCGAAGGCACGCGCATGGTCTTTGGCTCTTTCCCCTTGTACCTGTCGATTCCGGCGCTGATCGCGGGGCCTGTGACCCTGCCCGGCGGCCTGCAATACCCGCTGTTTCGCCTCGTGCTGATCGCGGTCGGTGTTGCTGTGGCGGTGGGGCTGTATCTGCTGATCACCCGCACGCGGCTGGGTATCCAGATTCAAGCGGGCGAAGCAGACCGCGAGATGATCGATGCCTTGGGCGTTGATATCTCTAAACTTTACACCTTTGTCTTTGCCCTTGGCGCAGGGCTGGCGGGCCTTGCGGGCGCGCTGGTTGGCACCATCCAGTCGGTGCAGGTCGGCATGGGAGAACCTGTGTTGATCACCGCCTTCGTCGTCATCGTCATCGGCGGGATCGGGTCGATCCGGGGGGCCTTTGTGGGCGCTTTGCTGGTGGGGCTGACAGATACTTTGGGCGCATTTCTGTTGCCCAAGGCGACCGAGGTCCTGTTCGCCTCTGCCGATATCGGATCGGTCCTGTCGTCCATGCTGATCTACATTCTGATGGCAGTCGTGTTGGTCCTGCGCCCCACGGGCCTGTTCGGAGGCACCACATGATCCCCGAGCGTCTGTTCAACTGGGGGCTCCTCGCTGCGCTCCTCGCGTTTGTGATCTATGCGCAGGCGGCAGACGAGACCTATTGGATCACGCTGAGCACCCGCGCCGTGATCTTTGCCATCGCCGGAATAGGTCTGAACCTCGCACTTGGCTACGGCGGCATGGTCAGTTTTGGGCACGCCGCGTTTTTCGGGATCGGCGGCTATGCCATGGGCATACTTGCCAGCCACGCGCAGGGGTATACGCCGATTGTCGATGGCTGGGTCACTGTGAATGGCACGCAGAACATGCTGGTGATCTGGGTGGTGGCGCTTTTGGCGGGTGGTTTTGGCGCCCTGCTGATCGGCCTTCTGTCCTTGCGCACCACGGGGGCCTATTTCATCATGATCACCCTCGCCTTTGGTCAGATGTTTTACTATTTCGCGATCAGTTGGCCCGCGTATGGCGGCGAGGACGGCGTGATTATCTATATCCGCAATGGTTTTCCGGGTCTGAACACCATGGACCCGGTACAGTTCTTTGCGCTGACCTTTGGCGTTCTGACGCTGGTGCTGGGGCTGATGCATATGATTAACCGCTCTGCCTTCGGGCTGGCCCTGAACGCTGTGCGCCAGACGCCAGAGCGGGTCGAGACGGTGGGCATTCACACCCTGCGCCTGAAGCTGACCGCCTTCGTGATTTCGGGTATGGTCACCGCACTGGCAGGCGCGCTGTTTGCCGATCTGAACAAATATGTCAGCCCCGCCATGTTCAGCTGGTCGATCAGCGGAGAGATCATGATCTTTGTCATCCTCGGCGGCGTTGCGCGCCTGTTGGGGCCGTTGGTGGGCGCGGTGGTGTTCGTCTTTCTCGAAGAGGTCCTTGGCGGGCTGTCCGAGTTCTGGCACATCTACCTTGGCCTGCTTTTGCTATTGGTTGTGTTGTTTGCCAAGGGCGGCATCGTGGGGCTTTTGACACGCAAAGAGGTGCGCCATGGCTGACACGCCTGTCCTCGCTGTGCGCAAGATTTCCAAGAGTTTCAATGCGGTGCAGGCCAGCAAGGATGTGACGCTTGATGTCATGCCGGGTGAAATCCACGCGTTGATCGGCCCCAATGGCGCGGGAAAATCCACCCTGATCAAGCAGATCGCGGGGGGGCTGAAACCTGACAGCGGCAGCATTCATTTTCTGGGTCGAGACGTGACCGCCCTAAGCACCGTACAGCGCGCGCGCCTTGGTCTTGGGCGCAGTTTCCAGATCTCTGCGGTGATCCCCGAACAAACCGTGCTGGAAAACATCCTGCTGGCCCTGCATGGGCGCGAGCGAAGCGTATTTTCCCTGTTCAAAAGCGCCTTTTCCGATGCCGCGCTGGTCGCAGAGGCCAAGACCCACGCCATCCGCACGGCTCTGGGCGATCGCCTCGACATCAAGGCCAGCGCGCTGGCACATGGGGAACGCCGCCGTCTGGAACTGTCC
>CALGTJ010000723.1 GCA_937901435.1 uncultured Rhodobacter sp.
CAGGATCAGGCGAAAGGCGCGCACGGTCGCACCCATCTGGCCAAAGGGTACAGGCCAGCCATGGGCATTGACGCAGAACGTCGATGCGACGCCAAAATCATGGTTCGACTGCATCACCTTGGGTGACCAGCCCGCCGGATCAAGGGCGGCGATCACCTGCGACCAGCGCGCGCCTGCGTGGACGCGGTAGGTGCCCGCGTCGCTGTCTCTTTCGACAAAGCCGCTGTCAAAGGTCAGCGCGTGGCCATCGCGCGGGATCGACTGCCCTCCCATAGAGTGCCGCGCGGCACTGATGTTGACCGCCCGCCCAGCGGTGCCTGCGTCCTTCATCTCTGCCCGGATCGCGGCGATAAGCGTGTCATCCGGGTCGCCCCTGATCACCAGATGTTTATGCACCGGAGTGGCCGACAAACCGCTGGCATCGTTCAGGATTGTCGCGCTGCTGGGTGCCGACAGGCTGTGCGTCCCCGCAAGTGTCGGCAATCCCGGAGCGGTTGCGCGTGTCGCAGCCCATCCTGCGACCCCACCTGCCGCCAGCAATGCCGCGCGTCGTGTGACCTGTCGCATGGGCCTGCTCCTCTCTAGGTTTGCCGTCGTGCTTCCATCAGAAACAGGCTGGCCAGCGCCTGACCATAGGGTGCGGCGATGTTAGGGATCTTACAATAAAAGTCCAAATTGTCACCCATCGGCGTGCCGTCCGACACCTCTGCCAGCACGCCGTCCGCGTCGATCCGGCGCAACACGGCCTCTTGCGCGCGCTCTGCGATCTGGCGGGCCTCTGGAGGCAACAGGCCCAAGCGGCATCCCGCCAGCACGCCATAGCCAAATCCCGCCGTCGCAGAGGCCTCGACCGGCGAGGCGGGATCATCCAACAGTGTATGAAACATGCCCTCGGCGTTCTGACAGCGCGCCAAAGCGTGCACCTGTGCGCGCAGCACTTCGGTCAGGTAACGCCGCACAACGCCGTCCTCGGGCAGGGCGATGACGAACAACTCGGGGATTGCGATGGTCACCCAGGCGTTGCCCCGTGCCCATCTTGCACGGGCGTAATTATGACGCCCCTCAAAGGTCCAACCATGAAAGAATAGGCCCGTTTCCGTGTCCGCCAGATAGCGGATATGCACAAGATATTGATACTGGGCCTCGTCAATCCAATCGGCGCGCCCGCACATCCGCCCGGTCTGCGCGAGAAACAACACCGCCATAAACAGCGTGTCATCCCACAATTGCCCCGGACGCCGTCCCTCTTTCACCACATGCTCGAACCCGCCCTCGGGCGTTTTGGGCAAATCGCTGACCAGCCACGCCGCCCAATCCTCGCAGAGCGCCCGCCAATCGGCGCGGCCCGTGTGGTCTGCCAGACAGGCCAGTGCCAGCATCGGCGCGGTGGAGTTCACCTGCCGCGCAGGCAAGCCCCGCCCGATCTGCCAATCATACCAATGTGATAACGCCTCAATCATCGCTCTGTCTTTGCGGTACTGCGCATCGCGGAACATCCCATAGAGGCCCACGCCCACCTCCCAATCCCATTCGTCAAACAGAATAGCGTCGCCTTCGCCGGGCGTGGCATCGCCGATCCCCTTGAGCCTGCGAAATCCTGTGGCGAGGAGGTCCAGCGCAGTTGTCAGATCGGCCCTCAGTTCAGTCATATCACGCTCCACCCTGTCAAATCCGCGCCGTTCCAGCCGATATGCGGCTCTGGTGACAGCGGTGCAAAGGGCATCTCTGTGCCATCCACCGTCAGGCCGCGCTCAAAGGAATGGTCCAAGCCTGTGCCGTCACACCCCGCGCAGGTCAGCCGCATCTTTGTAGCGTCAAATGTCGGAACACCAAACCCAAGCCTCGTTTTGAAATCGCGCGCGCTTTCCCCCGCCATGGGCAAGGCCACGACCCAAGCCGTCCGCATCCCCTGCGCCCGCCAGAGCGAGCCGTGATATAGCCCCCCGACCGGCTCTAACGCGCGCGAACACCAGACCGCGACACGCCTCGTGCCTGCGCAAAATACGCGCCATCCACCAAAATCCTCAAACTCTGCAAAGGCCCCATCTGCGGCGAAAACCTGCGTGAAATCGATGTCGGTCCAGTCCCTTTCCAGATCATAAATCATCATCCCCGTCGGCCCGAATTGCGCCACGCGCGGCATCACGTGATTGCCCGCCAGCAGGGACGGGCGGCGTTCTCCCCAGACTTTCAACTCGCCCGGATGGTTCACCCAAAGCCGGGCCATCGGGTGCGCGGCCAGTTGCACATCCAGCACCTGCGCCTGATGTCCTTCTTGGCCTGTCTTCAGCCCGCTGACGGTCGACAATTGCGCTTGCGCCGATTTCCACAGGCTCAGTTTGCCCTGATGCCCCAGCCCTTGCGTATAGCGCGCCTCGATCCAATCCTCGCCCTCAATCCGGGCAAAGCGCGCCGCTGCGATCGGGGGGGCATAATCCGACAGGCAAAACAGCCCTGCCGCCCGGTCATATCCCGCGCAAAACGGTCCCCCAAAGGCAATTGCCGCGAGCGATCCCAACTCGGTGCAGGGCCCCGCCAACAGTTCTTTTTCATAGCACCGCCCCTGCGTTCCCGCAGGCACACCGCCGCTGGTATGCAGCCCGACCATGACGAAAATCCGGTCCATCAGCGCCGCCGCATCATCACGCAACGCGGGGGCCATCTCATGCAGCGTAAACAGCGCCAGCAGGTCAATCGGGTAATAGGCGGCAGAGTTCCACTCGCACAGCCCATGCGCCTTGATCGACGGAAACCAGCGCTGCAACCGCGCCAGCGCCTCTGCCTGCAACACGGCGCCTGCCTTGCCGCTGTTGGCAAACACCTGATCGGGAAACAGCCCGCCCGCGATCAATTGCGCGGTGTGAAAACACAGCACATGGTTCTCGCTCCAGAACCACATCACATCATCGCCGGGCGCATCCAGCCAATAGCGATAGCCAAGAATAGCTGCGCGCAGCCTGTCCTGCAGATCGGGCGCAAGCGTGTCGCGCCAGTCTCGCCAGATCCGCAGCAAAGGCAGGATCGCAAAGTCAGAACAATCATATCGTTGCTCAATGGTCGGTAGCGTATCGTCAAGGATCTGCGCCACGCGCGTCGGGTTTTCCCCCCGACTGGCCAGCACGGCAGCCACCGTTGGATCAAGTCCCGCCGCTTGGCAGATCGCGGCGCTGGCCTGCGCTTTGCGTGCGCTCAGATCACCCTTTAGGGCAACACCCGGCGGCAGGTTGGTCGTGCCCAAATGCCGGGTCAGCGTCGTTTCGCCAAGGCGCACCTCAATGTCCAGCGACAGGCACCCGGCGGGGGCGTCCTCTGCCATGAACAAGACCATCGACGCATGATCCGGCCCAAACACGCCCTCAACCACGCGCTGCTGCATCGGATCTTCTGACAGCCCACCGCGTGCAAACGGCGCAAGGCCAGTGACCCGCACCTGCATCTCGCGCGCCGGGGCAGGCTCTGCCACCAAGCGCATCTCGCCGCGCGCGACAAAAGGGGCCTGTGTGCGCAGCCCAGCGATGATCAGCGCAAGCTCTGCCACCTCTTGCGGATCATGGGCCACGTCCAGCGCAACCGCCACATCGACCCCGCCCAGATAGGTCAGCGAAAAGAAACAGGTGGTGTCGCGCTCGTGCAGATCCTCCAGCCGCAGGATCAGGGGCGTGTCGCCTGCTGGAACCTCGAAACTGACCTCGACCGTCTGACTTGTGTTGCGTGTGAAAGGCTCGAACACTGCGACTTCATCCTCGCCAAGCCACAGCCGGACACCGCCGCATGTGGCAATGCGAAACCGCGCCATCCCACCTGTCTGCGCGCGCAAATAACAGCGAAACCCCCGCCAGATCAGCGTCGGGCGATGGCAGAACCGCGAGAAATCGACGTCTGCCCCGTCCAGCCCCGACGACACCCGTTCAAACGGGCCAGCCGGGCGTGAAATCGCGCGCGTTCCCAACTCTGCCCGCAGCGCCTCTCGGCACGGCAGATCGCCCGTCGCCACCCAGCCGTTGGAAAACTGATAGTCGACCACATCGGGCATGGGGCGGGCGACGCCGGGGTAAAGCTGCGCCTCTGGGTCTGTTATCGTCCAGCGGGTCACTGCGGCGCCGGGGGCCAGTTTTTCCCAGCGCCTTTGCCAATGGTTTTGCAAATCAGTCATAAATGCGAGCTTTTGGGCAAGGTCCATTCGCCTGTGTCGCTTTGTGGTTCATATCTGTTGACCCCGGCGTTTTTCCTTGGTCAGTATTGCCGCAATAACTCCTGTTCAAAAGAGTAGAAAATCCAACCGGGAGGATATTTGGAATGATGCAACTGAAACACGGCCTGTCCAAGACGTGGATGGCAGGCAGCGCGTCCTTGTTTGCGCTTATGGCGGCCACCAGCGCAAATGCGGTCGATCTGGATCTGATGATCAGTGACGTGGACGCCAAGGCGGGTCTCGTGGCCGAACTGGCAGAGCGTTACAAAGCTCAGAACCCGGACGTGAATATCACGCTGAACCTCGTCGGCTATGACGTGATCCGCGAACAACTGCCGATCCAGCTCGAGGCCGGCACTGGCCCCGATCTTGCCTTTGTCACCAACCTCGGTGGCTTGCAGCCCTATTACGTGGACCTTACACCTTACGTTGACGCCGCCGCATGGGAGGCCGCCTATGGCGCGGTTCTGCCATGGTATCGCGCGGGCAATCCCGGCGGGATCTATGGATTTCACACCGAAATGACGGTGACCGGTCCCTACGTGAACCTCACCAAATTTGAAGAGGCCGGTGTCGAGGTTCCCGCCCCCGGCGCGACTTGGGATGACTGGGCCGAGGCCACGCAGGCCGTGATGGATGAAACTGGCAGCTACGCGGGCATGGTCATGGACCGCTCTGGTCACCGGATGGCTGGCCCCGCCATGTCCTATGGCGCGAAATACTTTGACGCCGATGGCAACATGGTGATCGACGAAGGTTTCAAGACCTTCGCGCAAAAGATGCTGGACTGGCACGCGTCCGGGCTGATGCCTGCTGACATCTGGCCTGCGGTCTCGGGTGGTAAATACGCCAATGGCAACGAGATGTTCTTTAGCGAGGATGTGTCTTTCTACATGTCCGGCTCGTGGAACACCGGCAATGTGCAGAAAAACGTCGGGGACAAATTCGACTGGGCCGTTGTGCCTGTGCCTTGCGGTCCGGACGGCTGTGGCATCATGCCGGGCGGCGCGGGTCTGGTGGCGTTCAAATCTGGCGATGCCGCGACAGAAGAGGCCTCGGCCGATTTCGTCGCATGGATGGCGGACGAGCCTCAGGCACGGGAATGGTACACCAAGACATTCGCAATCCCCGCGCACGCCAAGCTGCAAGCCGAAGGTCTGGACTATGTCGGGGCCGGGGCCTCGCAGGCCGTGGCCGATGGTCTGAACGCCTTCACCAAGATGGCCGCCGCTGCTGCTGCGCAGACGCCACAGGCCTATGATCTGCAAGGCAATCCGAACAACTTCGTCATCTTCAACGCCACGGTGCAATATCTGGCCGGGGCCATGAACGGAGAGCTGACGCTGGACGAGGCCGTTGCCAAGATCGAAGAGGAACTGGCGGCGAACGTCAACAAATAAGACCGTCGTACTGATGTGATCAGAGGCGCTGTGTCGTCTCTGATCGCCCGGATCTTCCGTATCCCGGCCACTCTTTTCGGCCCCGAAGTCGCTCTTTTCGGCCCCGAACAGGATCCATTGCCTATGTCCCTAGCCGGCAGCCTCATGCTTTTCATCGGCGTCCTCTGGATTGGCGGTGGTACGCTATGGCTGCTGATGCGGCGGCGCTATCAACTGTATCAGATCCCGCAATTCGTGATGGATCTGATCGGTTTTCCCGTCGAACTGGCGCAAAGCCTCTGGGGCAGGGGCGGTGTGCCCTATGCGCTGCTGCTGCCCAACATGCTGATCTTTGGCCTGTTCACCTTCGCGCCGATGATCCTGAATTTCTACGTCTCGATGACGGGCGGGTCGTCCATCGCCCTCTTTGACCGCCCTTGGGTCGGCTGGGCCAACTACATCGAGATTTTCAATTGCGAGACTATTTTTCAGCCCAAAACCTGCACCAACGCGGGCTATAATTTCTGGACCGGCATGTTCAACACGCTCTGGTTCGTCCTGTTTCAGGTGCCGATCCTCTGCGGCGTGGCGCTGATTACGGCCCTCGTCGTGAACCAGAATATCAAGGGGCGTGGCTTTTGGCGGGCCATGTTCTTTTACCCGGTCATGCTGTCCCCCGTTGTCATCGCAAATATCTGGAACTGGGTGCTGCACCGCAAAGGCATGTTGAACGAGGTCGTCGGCGGCACGCAATCCACCCTGTCCAGCCTTGCGGGTCTCACCGGGTTTGACATCGTGGTCACCGTCCTGCTGGCCGTGGTCCTGATGGTCGTGTCTGAACGCGCCCTGCGGTCTGCCGATGAACCTTCGCTTACATGGACCGCCGTCTTTGCCCTGCTGTTCGCGCTGCTCGTCGGCTGGTCGAACCCGCTCAGCCTTTTGGGCCTGTCCAGCAGCTTCTGGCTGGGCGTGGCGCTGGGCGGTCTGTTGTGCTGGATCGTCGCCACCGGACACCGCCTTGCCCGCGCCACGCTGATCGGTTTCGGCATCCTCGCGGTCCTCATGCTGCTGTCGATCCAGTTCGACTCGGTCTTTGACTTTGGTCGCTACCGCCCGGTCAACTGGCTGGTCACCCCCAACACCAACTGGCCGTTCTTCTGGCTGATCTTCGTCTTCACGTGGAGCCATATGGGCTTTTACATGCTGATCCTGCTCGCAGGTCTGCAAGCCATCCCGCGCGACCTGTACGAGGCCGCCAAGATGGACGCCACCCGCCCGATCCGCGCCTTCTGGCGCATCACCCTGCCGCTGGTCATGCCGACGCTGACTGTGGTCGTCGTCCTCAGCCTGATCCGAAGTTTTCAGATCTTTGACGAGGTCTACCTGCTCACCGGGGGCGGTCCGGGGCGTGAAACCTTTATGGTCGTGCAGAACATCTACGAGGTCGCCTTTACCAACAACAACCCCGACTATGGCTCTGGCGCCACGGGGTCGGTCCTGATGGCCATCGTCATCGCGGTCTTCACCTTCTTCCAATTGTGGCTGACCCGCCGCCAGTCGGAGCTTTAGCGCATGGGAACGCTCACAACCTTCCTCACCCGCACCAAGGGCAGCGCCGACAAGGCCGACCGGTTTGGCATGGCCGATTTCCTTGCCTATGGTTATCTGCTGCTGGGTGTTCTGGTGATCCTTGTCCCCGTGGCATGGACCTTTGTCAGCTCGATCAAACCCGAACGCGCCATCGACAGCTTTGACACCCGCCTTCTGCCCATCGCGCAGGTCGAACGCCAGATCGAGGGCGTCGGCGTCAAACCCATATGGGAGTTGTCACAACCGGATGGCACCAC
Organism: uncultured Rhodobacter sp.; assembly: GCA_937901435.1. The sequence continues at coordinate 7,419 of CALGTJ010000723.1, forward strand.
CACCGAGGTCTTCAAGGCCGGACCCACGCGCAAACTGACCGACGTTGCCCCTGTCACCGATCCAGACGCGGTCGAGCAAGTCGAACGCACGCGCCTTTCCCCATCCGAGGAAATCCGTGTCGCAACCGAGAACTACCTCGACCCGATCCTGAAGCGAAACGGACAGGATAATTTCAGCTTTTTCACCTATCTCTTCAACTCGGTCTTCGTCACCGTCGCGGCCACGCTGCTGACCCTTCTGATCAATGCCATGGCCGCCTTTGCGCTATCAAAGTACAAATTCCGGGGCCGCCTGACATTCACCCTGCTGATCGTCGCCACCCTTCTGATCCCAAGCTCGATCATCCTCGTCTCGCTGTTCTTCGTGGTCTGGTCCTTTGGCATCTTCGGCAGCCTCTGGGGCGTCATCATCCCCGCCGCCGCCACGCCCACGGGCGTGTTTCTGTTGCGCCAATACATGCTGACCATCCCGGACGAACTGCTAGAGGCCGCCCGTATGGACGCCGCCTCCGAATGGCGCATCTTCTGGCGCATCGTCCTGCCACTGTCCTTGCCAGCCCTCTCTGTCCTCGCGATCCTCTCTGTCATCTGGCGTTGGAACGACTTCCTCTGGCCGCTGATCGTGCTGATCTCGGACCCGGCGAAACACACGATCCAACTGGGCCTGACCCAATACGCGGGCGAATTTGACAGCGACTTCCACTATATCCTCGCGATGACCGTCGTCTCGCTGATCCCCATCACGCTGGTCTTTGTCTGGCTCCAACGCTTCATCACCACCGGCATCGCAACAACAGGCCTGAAATGACAGCAGAGCACGCATTAGAACTCCGCGAGATCCGCAAATCCTTTGGCGCTGTCGATGTGATCCACGGCATTGATCTGGCCATACAAGAAGGAGAGTTCGTGGTTTTCGTCGGCCCCTCCGGCTGCGGTAAATCCACCTTGCTGCGGCTCATCGCGGGGCTGGATGATCCCACATCCGGCGACATCCTGCTGCAAGGCAAGCGCGTCAATACCGTTCCCGCGTCCGAACGTGGCCTGTCGATGGTCTTTCAATCCTATGCGCTCTACCCCCATATGACGGTACGGTCGAACCTGTCCTTTGGCCTTGAAAACTTCCGCATGGAGCGTGCCGAAATCACCCGTAGGGTGGATGAGGCCGCCAAGCTGCTGCAAATTGACA
>CALGTJ010000724.1 GCA_937901435.1 uncultured Rhodobacter sp.
CATGTCCAGATCGCTCAACTGATCGCCAAGCGCCTGCGCATCCAGCGTCATCGGCAGATGGATATGGCGGGCGCTCCGCCCCTCGAACCGCGCATGAAACCGGGCGATCCGATGCGGATCATCCTGACTGGCCGCGCCGATATAGCCCAGACGAGGCTGGGTCTTGCCCGTCGCAATCAGGCAAAAATCATCAAGGCCGGGATAGGTGTTATCCGTGAACCCGCCGCCGCCAATCGCGATAATCCTGATGCCCTGCACGCGTTGCCTTTCATGTCTTTTTCGAATGTATCCCTCAGGTAACTGTATTTGCTCTGTGAGAGTCAAAAGGAAAAGATAACGACAATAGCAATGGGCAACAGAGCCTGTGCAGCTCGCCATAGACAGTTATTTTTGTATCCATTGGTGGGTCATTTTGCGTTTGTCGATCCGCGCTTGCGGGGAAGAACATCACGTCAAAGCGGGAGCACGTCAAACATCCCGCGACATTGGGAGGAAGATCAATGAAAAAAGTCATCACGATGGCCTCGGCCTTTGCCATAACTGCCGGGCTGACCGCCGGATTTGCCATGGCAGAGCCAACGGGCACATTCCGTCAGGCGCACGAGCTTGGCTTTGGCGCGCAATCCAGTCTGGACCCGATTTCCAAGGGCCGGGTGTTCCAGATCACCGAAAAGATCATGAGCCGCCTCGTGCGCCCCGATCTGGAGGGCAAGCCAAGCCCGGATCTGGCCACCAGCTGGGAGGCCAATGCGGACGCCACCGTCTGGACCTTCAAGCTGCGTGAGGGCGTGACGTTTCACGACGGATCCAGCTTTGAGGCCGCCGATGTGGTCTATTCGCTGAACCGCATCCTTGATCCTGACAGCGACAGCCCCGCGCGCTCTGCGGTCAAGATGGTGACCAATGTCGAGGCGTTGGATGACATGACCGTGCAGATCACGCTGGACACGCCCTTTGCCGATATGCCGCTGCAATTGATGGATTATCGCCTGCGGATGCTGAACGAAGGGTCTGGCGACGATATCGCGATGACGGGCAATGGCACTGGCCCCTTCAAGGTGGAAACCTTTGACGCCGAGGGCACGACCGTGCTGGTGGCCAACCCCGATTACTGGGAGGGCGCGCCGGGCGTGGCGCGGATGGAGGTCATCGGAATTGCCGATGGGCAGGCGCGTCTACAGGCGCTTTTGGGTGGTCAGATCGATATGGAGCGCGGGATCACGGCGCAGCAGCGCGTGATGCTGTCGGGGTCTGACAAGTTCAACATGCAGGTGATCCCGACCGGCAACTGGCGCGGTCTGGTGTTCCGCACCGATGTGGCCCCGTTTGACGATGTGCGCGTGCGCAAAGCCGTGCGTATGGTCGCCGACCGCGAAGAGCTTGTGGCGCTGGTTCTGGGCGGCGAGGGGGTCGTGTCCTGTGACTCGCCCGTCGAGCCGAACGATCAGTATCGCGCTGACCTCAGCTGTCCTCAGGACATCGAAGGGGCCAAGGCCTTGCTGGCCGAGGCAGGTTTTCCCGATGGGATCGACATTGACGTCTATGTCGCAACGCTGGAACCCACATGGCCCACGCTGGCCGTCGCCTATCAGGAACAGGCCGCCGCTGCTGGCATCCGGGTGAACGTGGTGCAGGCCCCGACCGATGGCTATTGGTCCGAGGTCTGGATGAAAAAGGACGTCGCGGCGACCCGTTGGAACGAACGCCCGGCGGATCAGGTTCTGCACGAGGTCTATCTGTCCACCGCCAAGTGGAACGAAAGCTATTACAAGGACGAGGCTTTTGACGCCCTTCTGGCCGAAGCCCGCCGCGAGTTGGACTTTGAGGCGCGCAAGGCGCTTTATGTGACAGCACAAGAGCATTTGCAGGAAACCTCTGGCACGCTGATCCCCTATACGGTGACAAAGCTGATCGGAGTATCCTCGCGGGTGTCCAACCTTGACGAGGTCAAGAACGATGCGGTGCGCTGGCACTTGATCACGGTCCAGTAAGCCCTTGATAACAGGGGCGCAGGATTGATTCTTGCGCCCCGTATTCGTCTCCTCTCACCGGGTGTCCCTTCATGCTGCGAATGCTGATGCGTCGTCTCTCTCTCGGGGCTGCCACCGTGGTGATCGTCTCGATGATCATCTTTGCGGGGGTAGAGATGCTGCCCGGGGACGCCTGCACAGCCTTTCTGGAACGCGAGGCTCAGGGTAAGCTGTTGGAAAACTGCCGCGAGGCGCAGGGGCTGAACCGTTCCGCGCTGACGCGCTATGTGGATTGGGCGGCAAGTGCGGTGCAGGGCGATCTGGGCGTCTCGGCCAATGGTCAGAAAAGCATCGCGGAACTGGTCGGCAACCGGATGAAGAACTCGCTGCTGCTGGCGGCCTGTTCGCTGTTGCTGGGCGTGCCTCTGGCGATCTTTCTGGGCGTTGTTACGGGGCTGTGGCGCGACAAGCCCGTCGATCTGGCGTTCTCGACGCTTGCGATCTTTGCCATGACAATCCCGGAGTTCGTCTCTGCCACCGTCCTGATCCTCGTGTTCTCGGTCTGGCTGGGCTGGCTGCCGGGGATCGTGCTGACCTCTGCCAATGCGCCGGTGTCAGAGTTTTTCCCCGAAATCATCCTGCCCGTGCTGGTGCTGACCATGGTCATGACAGCGCATATCCTGCGCATGGTGCGATCCTCTGTGATCGAGGTCATGGCGGGTGATTATATCCAGATGGCGACGCTCAAGGGCGTGCCCTATTGGCGGATCGTGTTTCGTCACGCCCTGCCAAATGCGCTGCTGCCCGCGATCAATGTGGTGGCGCTGACGATTGCCTGGCTGCTGGGCGGCGTCGTGGTGATCGAGGTCGTCTTTAACTATCCGGGTCTTGGGCGGATGATGATCGACGCCATTTCCGACCGGGATCTGCCCGTCGTGCAGGCCATCGCCCTGATCGTGGCGACGGTTTACGTGGGCGTGAACCTGACCGCCGACATCCTGACCATGCTGGCCAACCCGCGCCTGCGCACCCTGCATATGAGGCGCGGATGAGCGTCACAACCGCCCCACCGCAAAACACCCGGATGATGCGGATCGTCTCTGTCTTGCGCGATGTCATCTCTCGCCCCTCTGGCGCAATCGGCCTGTTTCTGGTGGTCTTCCACGTAGTGCTTGCTTTGGTCAGCCCATGGATTGTGCCCTATGATTACAAGGCGATGAACAGCGCCATGATGCTGACTGGCCCCGAGGCGTCCCATTGGCTGGGCACCGATCATCTGGGGCGCGATGTGTTTACCCGCGTGCTGCTGGGCGGGCGCGAGGCGCTGCTGGTCACGGGCATCGCCACGCCCATCGCCGTCACTTGGGGCGGCTTTGTGGGCATCCTCTTTGGCCTCGTCGGGGGCCGTGTGGACGAAGTGCTGATGCGCGTCGTCGATGCCTTTCTGTCGCTGCCGTGGATCCTGAAAATGCTGGTGCTGATCGTCACCTTTGGCACCGGGATCGAGGTGCTGATCCCCACGTTGGCCTTCTTTTACGGCATCCCCGTCATCCGTATCGCGCGCGCGGCGACACATGATGTCGTGGCGCGTGACTTTGTCTCGGCGGCGCGCGCGCGCGGGCACAGTCGCCTGACCATCATCCGCGCTGAACTGCTGCCCAACGTTCTGGACACGCTCATGGTCGAGGGCGCGATGCGCTGGTCATGGATGTTGCTGGCGTTTTCGTCGCTGTCTTTCCTTGGCTTTGGCGTCTCGCCGCCCACGCCCGACTGGGGCCTGATGATCGCGGACGCGCGCGGTTTCATGTCCTTCGCGCCATGGGGTGTGTTGGGGCCGGTCATCGCGCTGTCCTCGTTGATTATCGGGATCAACCTGACCGCAGATGCGCTGGCCAAGGCGCTGGGTATTGATCGCGCGCAAAAGGCCCCGGTATGAGCGCGCCTTTGATCGAGATCCGCAACGTCTCTGTGGGTTTCACTGGCAAATCCGGTGCCACGCTGCCGGTGCTGCGCAATATCGATCTGACTGTGAGGCCGGGGGAAAGCATTGGGATCGTGGGCGAAAGCGGGTCTGGCAAATCCACGCTGGCGCTGGCCGCCATGGGCTATCTCAAACGCGGTTTGCGCCTGCTAGAGGGGACAGTGGCCTTTCAGGGGCAGGATATGTTCGCCCGCACGCGCGGCGAGTTGGAAAAGATCCGGGGCGGCGAACTGGCGCTGATCCCGCAAAACTCGGGGCAGTCCCTGACCCCGACGCTGCGGATCGGTGCGCAACTGATCGAGGCGTTGCGGCTGCATTCGGATGTGCCCGAGGCGCAGCATCTGGCCAAGGCGGTCGAGCTGCTGGGGCAGGTGCGTCTGCCGGACCCCGCCGCGATCCTGACCCGCTTTCCGCACGAATTATCGGGCGGGCAACAGCAACGCGCCGCCATCGCCATGGCCCTCGCCGGAGAGCCGACAGCCCTGCTGCTGGACGAACCGACAACCGGGCTGGACGTGACTACACAGGCGCATATCCTTGAACTCTTGCGCGACATTGCCCGCGATCGTGGTATGGCGATGGTCTATGTCAGCCACGACCTCGGCGCGATTGCGCGGGTCTGTGACCGCGTTGTGGTGATGTATGCGGGTGAGGTGGTGCTGGAGGGCACGACAAGGCAGGTTCTCAAGGCCCCGGTACACCCCTATGCGCGCGGACTGCTGGCCTCGATCCCGCGGCTCAGTGATCCGCGCCTTCCTGTTGCGCTGGACGGACGGCCCCCCGCGCCGGGCGGGGCCGGGTCGGGCTGCGCCTTTGTGGATCGCTGTGCCTTGGCGCAAGAGGCCTGTCGGCTTACCCGTCCGCCGCTGGAGATGTTGTCAACAGGCGAGTCCGTGCGCTGTTTTCGCCATGCCGAGGCCACGCAATTGCCGATCACCGGCAGCGGGTCGATCCCGGCCACCATCGACGCCGCATCCCCGCCCGCGCTGCATCTGGAGCACGTCGCGATCAGCTATGCGCGACCGGGGCTATTGGACAAATGGCTGGGCCGTGGCACCCCCATCGTGCCCACCGTTGACGACATAGAAATCACGGTCGCCAAGGGCGAAACGCTGGGTCTGGTCGGGGAAAGCGGCTCTGGCAAGTCCACGATCCTCAAGGCCATCGCGGGTCTGCTGGCCCCCTCGCATGGCAAGATCACCGTGGCCGGGGGCGATGCCTTGTCGCCGGAGGTCGAGCAGCGCAGCCCGGACCATCTGCGCAAGATCCAGCTGATTTTCCAGAACCCAGACGACAGCCTGAACCCGCGCCACACAATCGCGCAGATCCTTGAGCAGCCGCTGAAACTGTACTTTGGCCTCACGGGCGACGCGCTGTATCAAAAGAGTGCGGCGATCCTCGACCGGGTCCGCCTTGGTGCGCATTATCTGGATCGTTTGCCCCGTCAATTGTCGGGTGGAGAAAAGCAGCGCGTCGCCATCGCGCGTGCCTTTGCGGCAGAGCCGGATGTGGTGCTCTGTGACGAGGTGACCTCGGCGCTGGATGTGTCCGTGCAGGCGGCTGTTCTGGATTTGCTCAACGATCTCAAGGCGAAGCAGGGCACAACTTATGTGTTTGTCAGTCACGATCTGGCTGTGGTGCGCGCGCTGTCGGATCGCGTGGCCGTGCTCTATCAGGGGCGGTTGTGCGAGATTGGCCCCTCTGCCGAGGTCTATGACACGCCCTCGCATCCCTATACCGAAGTCTTGCTGGGTGCGGTTCTGGAACCGGACCCGGACACAGCCCCGACCCTGAGTGCGGATGACGTGGTGGAACTGTCACCGCCGGCGCAGGGCTGTCCGTTTCAACGCCGCTGTCCGCGCAAGATCGGGGCGATCTGTGACACCGACGCGCCGCCATGGCAGCGGGCGAGCGCGGGCCATGCGATCCGCTGTCATCATGCGATAGCGGATCTGATGG
>CALGTJ010000725.1 GCA_937901435.1 uncultured Rhodobacter sp.
TGTTGACAATTGCAATATCTGACGGCGATTTTCTGGAGTAGCGTCCTGGGTGACTTCTACGTCCAGCCAAGGGGGCCCTATGTCGTCAGAGACCACAAACACATCCGAATTGACAGCTGGCACACCTGCTGGCGAAAGCCGCGAATGGAACTGGCATCCCGATTTGCCAATCAATACATCGCCGGTGTTTGAAAAGCCGCCCCGCCCCTTTGCCTCGTTGAGATGGTACGCGGGCGCTTGGCTGCCGATTTCGGAACTGTTGCTCTACGTCGTGATCGCATTTGCTGTTTGCAGCTGGCTTCAGCCGCCCCTGGAGCAGACCCAAACACTGGCGCCCGGCTGGATCGCTGCGATTTGGCTGCGCAATATTGCGATGCTCGTGGCGTTTGCGACGATTTTGCATCTCTGGCTTTACATATGGAAGAAGCAAGGCGATGCCTTGCGGTATGATCGCCGGGGGCCAACAGCAAAGGCCCGCATTTTTGCCTTTGGCAGTCAGCTTTGGGACAATGTGGCCTATTCCCTGATCAGTGGGGTGAGCATCTGGACGATCTATGAAGCGGGTCTTTGGTGGGGCTATGCCAATAGCGTGCTGCCGACCGTGACGCTGAGCGCAAATCCGGTTTGGTTCGTCCTGTGGTTCCCTTTGATTGGCGTTTGGTACTCGTTCCACTTTTACTGGGCGCATCGGTTCCTGCATTGGGCCCCGATGTACCGCCGTGTGCACTCAGTGCATCACCGCAATATTGCGGTCGGCCCTTGGTCGGGTTTTTCGATGCACCCGATCGAACATGTGTTGTACCTGTCATCGCTGCTGATCCATCTGGTCGTCCCGTCGCACCCCATTCACATGCTGTTTCATTGCTATTGGCTGACGCTGGCGACGACGACGTCCCACTCTGGCTATGACGCTTTGATCCTTGGCAAGAATGCGCGGATGGAGATGGGGACATTCTTCCACCAGCTGCATCATCGGTATTTTGAGTGCAACTACGGTACGGCGGAAATGCCTTGGGACCGCTGGTTTGGGTCATTCCATGATGGCACCGCCGAAGGGCTGCGCACGGTGCGTGCGCGCAAGAAACCAACAGCATTGCGGAAGTAAATCATGACACAACGTATCCTTGTGACCGCCGGAGCCGCCGGCATCGGGCGCGCCATTGCCGAAGCATTCCTCGCCGACGGCGCAGATGTCGCGATCTGCGATGTGGATAGCGACCAGCTTGCCGCAATGCAGGAGGCATATCCGACGCTGATTGCCAGCCACGTAGACGTGACCAATGAGGCAGAGATGGATGCCTTTTTGCGCCAGCTTGAAGAGCGATGGCAGGGGATTGATGTTGTCTGCGCAAATGCGGGAACAGGCGGGCCAGCGGGCCGCATTGAAACGCTCGATTTCAATGAATGGCAGCAATGTGTGGCAACCAATCTGCATGGAAGTTTCCTGACCTGCAGATGGGCTGCCCGCCTCATGCGCGCGCAAGGCAGCGGCTTGATCTGCCTGACCTCCTCAACTGCTGGGCAAATGGGCTATCCTCTGCGCAGCCCCTACGCATCAGCAAAATGGGCCATCGTCGGCCTGACAAAGACCCTCGCAATGGAGTTGGGCGAGGCTGGCGTGCGGGTGAATGCCATCTGCCCGGGCGCGGTTGAAGGGCCGCGCATGGACCGCGTCATCGAGAATGAGGCATCCGCACGCGGACAAGCTGTTGACGCTGTGCGCCAAAGTTATGTCAAAGGCGTGTCCATGAAGACATGGGTCACTGCCCAAGACATTGCCAATACGGTCCGCTTCCTTGCGTCGCCGTCAAGGTCCAAAATCTCGGGCCAGATACTTGCCGTTGACGGCCATACAGAAACACTGGCTCCCTGAGGGACGAAACACATGACGCTCAAGAACATATACACATATGGTGGCGAACCTGCTCAGCGGCTCTTGACGGTTGCCGACTTTATCGGGCTGCGTGGAACTCGTAAATTTACCTCAACGGTGCCAAACACATTCGAGGAGGCCCAAGCCTGCGCCGAGGCGGGTATTGACCATTTGTCGATTTGGGATGAGCTGACGCCGACCATCCGCGCCGCCGCCCCGCAAATCTTTATCAACGCTGCACTGCCGATGTCGCAATACGTGACTAAAGATGAGATTCTGCGTGCCGCAATGAAGGCCGCCGAGGCGGGAGCCGATTCAATACAGACGCCGCGCAGTTTGGAAGTGGTTGAGATGTTGGCGAAAGAAGGTTTGTCCGTTCAAGGCCATCTCGGCCTGATCCCACGCCGATCAACGCAAGTTGGCGGTCTGCGTATCATAGGAAAGACGGCAAAAGAGGCGCTGACGCTGCTGGATCAGTTTCGCAGGTTGGAAGATGCCGGTGCATTCGCGGTTGAGGTGGAATGTGTGGCATCAGATGCGCTTGATGCCATTCGCCACCATTCAAACCTCGTGACCCATTCCATCGGGGCAGGCCCATCCGCCGATGTCGTCTTGCTGTATCTTGAGGATATCTGTGGAGATGTTGAAAATCCGCCGCGTCACGCAAGGGCATTCGGTGACCTGCTCACTATCCGCAAAAAGCTCGCATCCGAACGGGCCAAGGCGCTCCGAGGGTTTCGAGCCGCCGTCGTTGAGGGACAATTCCCCGGCGAAGAGGAGTCTGTCAAAATGTCATCAGGCGAATTCGGCTTGCTCAAAGAGGCACTCGAAAAGCACTGAGCACCGTCAAGCTCCCGAGCGGGACAGACAGTAGCTTTGGGAAATGACGCTCAATCATCAATTGAAGCCGGTTTCGTTGCTTGCAACCCCCAAGGCATTGCAAGTGTTTCGCATTCCAAAAGACTTTTCAACAGTTAAAAAACAAAAATTGGAGATTAGTTAAATGGCCAAGTCTTTAAAAATTTTACGAACTCTGCACTCTTATCTTGGAATACTTGCATTGCCTTGGATCATTTTCTTTGGCGTAACTGGATTGTACCTTAACCATCCTGATACTGTTTTGTCCCTATTTCCATATAAATCTTATACAGACTCTGCATATGAGTTCGAACAACTTGATGTGCCGTTAACTGCGGAGCAAGCTTCTGAGATAGCTCGCCCTATTTGGCCACAAAGTGATATGAAAGCCGTCGAACGTGTTAAGTATCATGGCTATGATACAATACATTTTGTTAGGGAGGCAGGCACGATCATTGTTGCTGTCGAGACTGGACATTATTATGTAAAATCGAACCTGAAGAACACATTGTACTCGCCAAACGGGGAGGCTTTAAATCGCAAAATTTACTGGAATTATGTTTTGGGAGTATTTCACAGGACGGGCTGGTTGGGTTGGAGCCTTGGAACTATTTTGGCAGACATTACTGCGATTGCTTTGATCGCGTTCGGCCTCTCAGGTGTGACGCTTTGGTACCTACCAAGACATAAACGTTTTTTGCGCAGGGTACATTTTTCCAAATAATTAGAGAGATGGCTCTGTTACCGGTGGACGTATATGGACGCCGCCTTTTTGCACGCCTTAGTTAGCGTTAGATAGGTTTCACGGCTTTGTCAGATTAAACTTGGCTCAAGCGGGCAGGGTGTATTTGTAGCGTCTGGCGATGACAAAACACTCTCCATTCACGCTTCAATCCAGAACCATTTTAACCAGGAACGCCATCTCTACTCACACATCAATTTCAAGCTAAACCGTGCCGCTGCTCTCGCTGAGTGGCGTCGATTATCGAGCGCATAAATTTAGACTGTGCTAGCAATCTGATGCGAGTTCTCATTAGTTTGACAGCTGCGGCCTGGGCATTGCTCTCGAAAGGAGAAAGCTACAAGGCCGTGCCGGCGATTTG
>CALGTJ010000726.1 GCA_937901435.1 uncultured Rhodobacter sp.
CTCGTGATCGAGCCACTGGCCCGCTACAACACCGAGGGCGTGATTGTGCCATATCTGGTGGACTCTGTGCCAACGGTCGAAAACGGTGGCGTGAGTGCCGACCTCAAGTCGATCACATGGAAGCTGTCCGAAGGCCTGCTGTGGTCCGATGGCTCGCCTGTGACATCTGAGGATGTGAAATTCTCTTGGGAATATTGCACCGCCGAGGGTGGCGGTTGCGCGCAGTCCGAGAAATACAACGACGTGGTCTCGGTTGATACGCCAGACGCACAGACCATCGTCGTGAATTTCAGTGTTGCCAAGCCTTTCCCTTATGGTCCCTTTGTAGGCGCGCAGGCTCCGATCCTGCAAAAGGCACAATTCGCGGACTGCATGGGTGCAAAAGCACCTGAATGTACCGAAGAAAACTTTAACCCGATCGGCACCGGTCCGTTCACCGTCACCGAGTTCCGTCCAAACGACGTGATCACGCTGGCGGCGAACGAGAATTACCGCGATCCGGGCAAGCCTGCCTTTGCCAAGGTCACCTTCAAGGGTGGCGGCGACGCAGCGGCAGCCGGTCGTGCGGTTCTGGAAACCGGCGAATTCGACTATGCGTGGAACCTGCAACTGGCCCCCGATGTTCTGAGCCAGATGGAAGCCGCCGGAAAAGGCAAGAACGTTGTGTCCTTTGGCACCTCGGTCGAGCGGATCCTGCTGAACCAGACAGATGTCAGCCCTGATCTGGGCGACGAGCGCGGTACCGTTGCGCATCCGCACCCCTTCCTGACCGACATCAATGTGCGCAAGGCCCTGTCGCTGGCCATTGACCGCGCCACACTGGTGCAAATCGGCTATGGCGATTTTGGTCGTCTGACCTGTAACGTTCTGCCAGCGCCTGCGATCTTTGCGTCCAGTGCCAACGACGACTGCCTTGTGCAGGACATCGCGCAGGCCAATGCGATCCTCGACGAGGCTGGCTGGGCCATGGGGTCCGACGGTGTGCGCGCCAAGGACGGCGTGCGCCTGTCAGTGCTCTACCAGACATCCACCAACGCCGTGCGTCAGGATTTCCAGGCTCTGATCAAACAGTGGTGGTCTGAAATCGGCGTCGAAACCGAGCTGCGCAACATCAACGCGTCGGTCTTTTTCGGGTCCGATCCGGGTTCGCCCGACACCTTCCAGAAGTTCTTTGCGGACGTCGAAATGTTCACCAACAACTTCGATGGCACCGATCCAGAGTCCTATATGGCTGGCTGGGCTTGCGATCAGGCCCCAAGCCCCGAAAATCAGTGGCAGGGCAACAACATGCCCCGCTTCTGTGACGAGCGTTACGAGGCGCTGATTGCCGAAATGGCTGTGACCGGCGACATCAACGAGCGTGGCCGGATCGCCAAGGCAATGAATGACATCCTGATGCAGGAATATATCATTCTGCCGCTGGTCCACCGTGGTCGTAACGCCGCACATTCCAACACATTGGGTGGCGTTGACCTGAACGTGTGGGATTCCGAACTGTGGAACATCGCAGATTGGTATCGTATCAAGATGTAAGCCTTTTTCAGGCCGGGTCAGGGCGGGGGAAAATCCCCGCCCTGACCCTCCTGCATCCCCTGAACGACAATCCCCTATAGCGAGACGTCCATGCTGACATTCACGATCAGACGCCTTTTGCTGGCTATCCCGACGCTTCTCTTTATTGGATTGGCAATCTTCCTGTTGCTCGAACTCGCTCCCGGCGATCCGATGGCCAATGTGCCCCTGACGGTCCCGCCAGAGGTCAAGGAAAAGATGCGCGAGGCCTTGGGCCTTGGCGAGCCGATGCACATCCGCTTTTTCAAATGGGTGGTGCAGTTTTTCTGGGTCGAGCCGTTATACCTCACGGACCATATCTTTGGCACCAACTTTGCCGATGGCCAGTTGCGTGTGATCAGCTGGCAGACCCGCAGCCCGGTCATGGATATCGTCGTGCAGCGTCTGCCCCAGACCCTGACCGTTGTCGGCGTCGCCTATGTGGTCGCCGTGCTGATCGCCATACCCATCGGGGTCTATTCGGCCTATCGGCAATACTCGTTTTTCGACAATGCCGGGACGTTCATCACCATGGTCGGCTTTTCCGTCCCGCCCTTCTTTTCCGGCGTGCTGGTGATCGTGGTGTTTTCGGTCATGCTGGGCTGGTTTCCTTCGATCTATGACACCACCCACCGGGTCACCGATTGGGACAGTTTCGTCTATCAACTGCGCCAGATGATCATGCCGGTTTCTGTGCTGGCCCTGCAGATCACCAGCCAGATCAGCCGCTTCATGCGCGCCTCGATGCTGGACAACCTCAATCAGGATTACGTCCGAACCGCCCGCGCCAAGGGGCTGAGCGAAAAGATCGTCGTGCTCAGCCATGTGTTGCGCAACTCGATGATCCCGGTGGTCACCATCATCGCGCTGGGTATTCCCGGCATCTTTGGCGGCGCGATCATCACTGAACAAGTGTTCAAGGTGAATGGCATCGGCCAGCTTTTGATCACCGCGATCGAGGCCAATGACCTGCCAATGGTGCAAACCCTGACCTTCATGTTCGCCGTGCTCATCGTCCTGTTCAACCTGATCGCCGATATCCTATACGGCATCCTTGACCCGAGGATCCGCTATGACTGATCAAACCGCCACCCCCACCGGGCCGACAGAGCCGACCGCCCCGCCAAGCAGCCAGTGGCGCGACGTCTGGAACCAGTTCAAAAAGCACCGCGGCGCGCTGGTCGGGGCTTTTGTGTTCTTCTTCATCCTCGCCGCTGTGTTCCTTGGGCCCTTGTTCTGGCGCACGGACCCGCAGTTCGTGCCCTCTGTGGTCGATATGATCAAAGGCCGCGACATGCGTCCCATCTATTCGCTGCTCTGGGATCCGGGTGCAAAGGTCGACTGGGCGCACCCATTAGGCACCGACAACCTTGCACGCGACTATCTGGCGCGGATGATGGCCGGGGGGCAGGTATCGATCACCGTGGGCCTTGCCGCTATGCTGCTATCGCTGTTCCTTGGGACGCTTGTGGGCGTGCTGGCCGGGTTCTTCAAAAAGCTTGACGGCCCGTTGATGCGCCTGACCGATCTGTT